>NZ_JBTXLS010000006.1:0-91276 GCF_054871665.1 Myroides sp. LJL115
CCTCCATAATATATTAAACAATCAAGTGTTAAAGAAAGCAGGCTATACTTCTATACATGACATCTACTTAAAAGTATCGTAAAGTTAAGAACCGCCTTGGTACGGATCCGTATGCCAGGTGGTGTGAGAGGTCGGCTGAAGAAATAATCTTCAGCCTCCTACTCGATTTATAAGATAGATTTTCTTAACTCTGCTGGAGATTTTCTAGAAAGGTATCCTAAAGGAATATCAAAAACGCTACGCGCTCCAACTTGTCCTTCTTTAGCTAATTTTCCAACTGCTCTTGTAAAGGCAACTAAAACACTAGCGGTAAATTCTGGATTACTCTCTAAGCTTAAACTAAACTCCATTCTGTGTTTATTTCCACTAGCTGTTTCTCCAGAAGTAATTACCATTCCGCCATGTGGCATTTTATTGTGGTCCTTGTTCATTTGCTCCTGGGTAATAAAATGTACAGTAGTTTGATAATCTGCAAAATAGTTAGGCATTTCTTTAATAGTTTTCTCAATAAGAGCTTGGTCAGCATTACTATGTGCTACAACGTAGCAAACTCTTTGGTGACGTTGGGCTGCGGTAAGTGCTGGATTATCTCCGTTTCTAACTTGCTCTATAGCTTCTTCTCTAGGAATAGTGTATTGCACTCCCATTTTTACCCCTTCTACTCTACGTATAGCATCCGAGTGCCCTTGGCTTAATCCTTCTCCCCAAAAAGTATATTCTTGGCTTACAGGCAAAATACTTTGTCCTAACAAACGTGCCATAGAAAATAATCCTGGATCCCAACCTGTGGAGATTAAACTAAGGGTATTGTTTTCACGTGTAATTTTATCTACTTGCTCAAAATATTCAGGGATTTTGGCGTGTGTATCAAAACTATCTACAGTGTTAAACATAGAAGCAATATGACTTACTTGTTGTGGTAGATCATTGGCAGATCCTCCACAAAGAACCATTACATCTACTTTATCTTTATAACTTTCAATGTCCTGTAAAGCGATTACTGTTGCTTGTGAATCTATATCCTGTGGTTTTCTTCTAGTGAAAATTCCCACTAAAGTCATATCTGGATTTTGAGTTATAGCCATCTCAACTCCTTTACCTAAATTACCATATCCTACGATACCTACTCTAAGGATTTGCTTAGTTGTATTTTGCATGAATTTTGTTTTAAAAAGAAATATTATAGTTCAACCTATTTCACCTATGGTATATTGTTGATTTGCTAAATTACTTAAAAGATTTTTAACTCTGTCGTTTATAGGGCAGCTTTCTGCTGTTTTTTTAAAGCTTTGCAATATCTCGAAGTTAAGCTTATAGAAAAGTATTTTCTTTTAATGTAGCGTTCTTAAACTAGGTTAAGTAGTTCTCAGAGCAAAGTAGCTACATTTGTAAAAGAAAAATAAGGATATAATCTTATGATTATTACATTATTAATAAAAAAAAATCATATTACTATTCATAAAGGCAAAAAGTGCAATGGTAAGATAGTATCCTTTTTTTTTATAACAATTAAAAACAAATACTATGAGCGAAAAATTTATTTGGGCTTTTGACCCAACCCATTCTCAGGTTACTTTTAGAGTGAAACACTTACTTTTTACAACCATTATAGGTAGATTCAATTCTTTCAATGTTGAAATGCAAAATGAATCACAAGATTTTACTCAAGCAAAACTAGCTTTTTCGGCGGAGGTTTCCTCTGTGGATACTAGCAATAAGGATAGAGATAATCATTTACAGTCAGCAGATTTCTTCAATGCTATAGAGTATCCTACTATTCGTTTTGTTTCTAGATCAATTGAGCAATTGGATAATGAAAACTATAAAGTAGTAGGGGATTTGACCATTTTAGGTAAGACAATCTCTACGGTATTTACAGCTCAAGCAAGCCCAATTATGATAGATCCATGGGGAAATCAAAAGGTAGGTATTTCTTTAACTAGTAAAGTAAATAGAAATGATTTTGGTTTAAGTTTTAATGCCACTTTAGAAAAAGGTGGAGTTTTAATTGGCCAAGAAGTTGTTTTAGATGCAGAGGTGCAATTTGTTGGTACTCCAGCATAAATGTTTTTTATAAAAGTTAATTCCAAAGCCTTTTTGATGTTTTACTCAAAGAGGCTTTTTTTTAAACTTGCCCCAGTAGTAAATATAAGATTAATAGGGGGAACTAAAGCTATAGAAAGTAAGGATACTTCGAGATAAATATAGCATGTATAAGGGAGGATGAGGTTATGGAAAATATTTTTAAGTTTAAATCCCTTAAGGGATAAGTTCTTCTTTTAGTGTTTCTTTTATTTAGGTAGATATTAAACGAAGTTGGGCAGTACCTAAAGTGATACTGCCCAAGTTTTTATGTATTAAATTTTTTTACGAAAAGATAGTGATGTTAAAAACACATCCACCATTTACTTTACCAAATGTTATTTCCTTCAATAGAGTATTACACCTTATAGTAGATTTTCTTAGTAACTTCGATATCCAAATTAGTAATTTCTATAATCTGCTCTATGGTGTGTCCTTGATTTTTAAGATAACCGATAAAACGATGATCCTTCTCTGCTATAAGACGATCCTTCTCTGCTATAAGACGTTCATTCTCTGCTATAAGACGATCATTCTCTGCTAGAATTATTTTAAATTCTTCTAACTCGTTCTTTAAACGCTCATGAGTAAACTCTATACCCAAAGTGTCTAATCTTCTTTTTAAACTAATTTCATACTGATTCATCTCTTCTGGATTTAAATTAGCCACTCTTCCATTTATTTTCCTGGGTATGGTTATGTAAATAGAGTTTTACTCTTTGATGGATACTTCCCTAATAACTTCAATATCCAAATTAGTAATTTGCATGATCTGCTCTATGGTGAGTCCTTGATTTTTAAGATAACCAATAAAACGACGATCCTTTTCTGCCAATGCATTGTCTTTCTCTGCTAATGCATTGTCTCTCTCTGCTAATGCATTGCCTTGCTCTGCCAATGCATTGTCTTTCTCTGCTAATGCATTGCCTTGCTCTGCCAATGCATTGTCTTTCTCTGCTAATGCATTGTCTTTCTCTGCTAATGCATTGCCTTGCTCTGCTATAACATTGCCTTGCTCTACTATAACATTGCCTTGCTCTGCTATAACATGATCCTTTTCAGCCAGAGCGATTTTACTTTCTTCTACCTCTTTCTTTAGACCATCGTGGGTAGCTTGAACACTTCTAGCATCTAATCTTCTTTTTAAACTAATTTCATACTGATTCATCTCTTCTGGATTTAAATTAGCCACTCTTCCTATGTCAAAGATACGCCCAAAAACTCGCTTATCCAAAAATTTAGGAATGCTATCTAGCTCACTCATATGCTTTAACAAATAAAACCAGCTATCCATATGTCCTACTATTTCATCTTCTTTTTTATTAAAATTAGGAAGTACTAAAAACTTATAGCCCAACTTGGAGTAGATGATTTCTTTACTTTTTAAATCACAAATAGCTGTGTCTACAAAATATTCGTTTGTAGGTAAGTCGGGTAAAGTGAACTCTAGGAGTCCAATAAAGAAAACGGGAGGTAATTGATACTTATCGCCTATAGGACCTTTTTCAATGAGGTTATTAATTAAACGAGAAGTGTAAAAAACACTGCGATCTATAAAGAAATTCTGACTAACTTGTTGCATTTCAATTATAAAATGCTCGCCATTACTTCCTGTGCAATATAGATCAAAAAAAGCACTTCGTTGCTCTTTGGTGTCTCCATTGAATTCGGTAGGTTGATAATGTAAATCAACAATTACTCTTTCACCTTGAAAAAGGCCATTTAAAAAGAGTATTAAAATATCTTTATTTTCCTCCTTCCCGAAATAGTGTTTAAAACTTCAGTCGCTACCAAAGCCTATAAACGTTCCTAAATTGTTTTTTTTCTTTGCCATAATATTTAGTTTTAAAGGTTGATAGTAAAGTTAGCTAAATAACGCATTTAAAGCTAATTATTTTTGATACAAATTATAGCAATTTCACTTTAAAACATTTATAAGCAAGGTTTTAGCGCTTTTGTCATTACTTAGAACACTTTGTATTCTACCTATATGGTTTCCTACTGCTGAAGTACATCCCTTCTTTATCGATAAGGTTGCGTTTTTTTAATGTGCCTGTTCAACATAAAGTTAAGAGTCCTCTACTATAGTGCGTATGAGTAGCATAAGGTTACTTAGTGTATTAACTAACAATTTCATGTAGAAAACGGGTGGTTGAGTTATAGAATTGTTTAACTACTATTTTACTCCAATAATTTACATTTAATCTAAACTTAGAGAAATGTTCAAAAGTAAGCTTTAACTGTAACAATAGAAAAGGCAAGAATAAAGTGAAAGTATCCTTGATAGTAATTATATAAGCCTAGATAATGCATTTCAATCATCCTCAAGAAGATAAAGTATACATACAAAAGTGGCTTAGAGGTAATTTGACTAGGTTTTTGTCCAGAAGTTGCTTGAAGTAAATATAAATGTGGACAAATTTAAACGAAATGTAAAGAGTCGTTATTTAACACAAGGGGATATTTATAAATTGATTTTGTATATACGCTTAAACTTTCTGGAGGGAAAGGCTAGCTTAAGAAATAATCTTTAGTTTTCTCTTGATATTAAATAGGTTAGTCTAGTTTTTCCGTCTTCTAGAGGATCTGTAGCAATTAGTTGCATACCGTTTTTAATGCATATTCTAGCAGATCCTATGTTTGTATCGTACATTCTACAAATGATTTTATTGGCTGGGGTAGTAGAGAAAACTTTTTCAATAAGTTGTTGTAGTAATAGAGAACCTAAGCCTTTGTTGTGGAAAGGATAATCAATGATGTAACCTAATTCAAGGGTATCTTCCATATGTGGGTAGGTATAGATGCCTGCTTGTCCTACACATTTGCCTTGTTTGTCTTTTAGTACATAAAGGGTTTTATCCTGATTAGGGTCGAAGCTCTGCTTTATTTGCTCTAGAGTTAATTTACCTAAGTCTTGAGGTATGTACATAGTATTTTTAGGTTCTTGAAAAATTCTATACAAGTCCTTAAAATCTGTTTCATTCGGGGTAGATAGTTGTAAAATTTCCATAAAGATCAAATTAGGCTAGTATATTATACTACATTTGTATGTTTTTATTTATAAGAACTTATACTTGGTTTATTGCTAGAGTAAAGATAAATATAAGTAATTAATAACAGAGAAATTTATTTATTAAAAAGGAAAAGTAGATAGAAAACTAACCCTATGAGATATAGTACAATCATTTTAGTGCTTGTAAGCATTATTTCTTTAGTATCCTGCCAGAAAAGGTCTATTGACCCATCAAACCAAAACACGAGTGATTACTTATTGGAACAAATTTCCAAAGAAATAGGTCAAGATAGAAAGGTGGGAAATCTTCGTTTGTTTTCTGAGGATATATTAAAGAATGAGTTAGGGGGTTTTTGCGTATCTTATACTACTGAAAGCCAGCGTTCCAATCACTTTTATAAAATTAGAAAAGGAGAGTTTACTCCCCAAGAGATTGAGGTCTACAAACGCATTGATCCTTTTTTTATGCAAGATTCTCTATCGAGTAAATCCATTGGAGAGTTTCCAATAAATCAAATACCTTTTAATGTAGAATCCGCAAAAAATATATTAGGTGATAACTATAGTTTAGTGAGTTTGTATCGCTATGATTTTATTGTCGATGCCAATGGAGAGATCAGACAAGAATTTATTCTAAATGCCAAAGAAAATGCAACTACTAATACTGTCCTTCAAAATGCAAGTTCTTTTGCTTACAAAAGCTTTCATTTTATAGTAGCAAGAGATGGAGGAATAGTATTAGTAAATCTTTAGATAAGATTTTCTTATATACTTCAGCTCAAATATACTTAAAGAAAAACCAGTGGATTTGAGATATGTTTATTTAATCAAACTCAATACTAGTGGTAGCCTTATTGTTCTTTATCACTACTTTATTAACTCTACCCATAAGATAAATACTCAGTAAAGAAGCCGCAGCAACTACATATCCTACAATATTGTAATTCATCAAAGGACTATCGATTGTTTCTTGGTATACTAATGCTCCGGCTAATGCAGATGCAATTCCACCTGAAATTGATTGCAAAGAAGAGTTGATACTCATATATGCACCTCTATCTTTACTTCTAGGTACAGCACTGGTTAAAGCAGAAGAGGGAACCATTCTACTCATTATACCAATCATCATTAAGATATTTACTGCAACTACTACATAGAATGGGATCATGTATAAGTTTGTATATACCACACATACAATAAGAAGCCAAATCGAAGCTACACTAAAGAGATAATATTTATTTACTCTATCAGTTAATTTTCCAATAAATGGCATTAGTAATAAAGATGTAACTCCCGAGATCATAAATAGTAAAGGTAACTGATCTGGAGAAACTCCAAGATTATTCACTCCAAAAACAGTTCCAAAAGGCATCATCATAAACCCACCAATAGATAAGACAGCTGTGGATAAGAATCCAACTCTATAGTCTTTATCTTTAAGGGTAGACCACAAATGTCCAAGTACATTTTTGTTATTCTTTAATTTTAAGTGTTCTCTAACTGGTTGAAGTTTCCAGCCGATGAAAATGGCAATAAATACCGATAAGATAACAATCAAGAAAAATGGGGCTTCCCACTGCCAAATGTTTGCAATATATAATCCAATAGGAATACCAAGAACTTGACTAGCACCAAATCCCATCTGAACAAACCCCATTACTCTTCCCCTTTGAGATAAAGTAAAAATATCGGTTATAATAGCCATAGATATTGATCCGATAACTCCACCAAAAAGACCAGTGAAGATTCTAGCTGCAAGTAAAGTTAAATAAGAGTTTGCCAAGGCGCAGAATAAAGTTCCTAAAATAAAACCACAATAGAAAAACAATAGGAGTTTCTTTCTATCGAAACGATCTGCAAAACCAGCTGTAAGCAATCCAGATGCTCCTGCGCTAAAAGCGTAGGCAGATACTGCTAAACCAAAATCTTGGGTACTTAGACCTGGCATGGTTTTTAAAAGTAAGTCGCCTAATGGGGCCATAACCATAAAATCCAAAATTACTGTGAATTGGGTAATGGCTAAAATAAAAATGACGAATTTCTGATAGCCTGTAAAGCTAGTAGTGATATTTTGTGACATAAAAGAAATGTTCTTGCTATAGTTGTTTGGCTTTTGCTGTAAAAAAAGTAAAAATGCTTTATTTTATCCTTTGTTAAAAAGAAGAGACTCGGCCAAAGTGGCTGCAAAAATAGATAAAACTATTCGATATTTATCCATCGAAATCACATTAGATCTAAAAGAAAGATTTTAATATTTTGGGGCTTAGTAGATGATTTTCATATAAGTAGGCCCTTACTAGGTGGATGGCAATACTGTTTTATGTTTTGCTGTACAAATATATAGCCGTTATTTTAGTATAATTTAGTCAAAATTAAGCTTATTTTAAGTAAATTTATACACAAATATAAACCACGGCTTTTATAGTTAAAATATTTGGCACTATGTTAGATAAATCCAAGCAAATTTCTAGTACTGTTTTATGGCAGCTCATCTTTTTAGGGGTAATTATTTTTATATTTATTCTTTTAGGTTGGCACTTATCTGTTTTTATACCTGGTGCTTTAGGCGCGATTTGTTTGTTTGTATTATTACTTCGACCATTTGCTTGGTTGACAGAAGTAAAGAAAATAAATAGAATAGGAAGCATTGTTCTTTTATTTTTAATGAGTATTGTATTTATCATTGGACCCTTATTCTTACTAATTAATACTGTAAGTAGAAAGATTCTAGTTCTAGTGAATAATAAAGAGAAACTCAAAGAAGGTGTAGATCAATTTATTGCTATTTTAAATCATCGCTATGGGGTTGATTTATTCAATCAAGCCAATCTTGGGAAAATTGTAGGAATAAGTGGAAAAGCAGCAGAATCTATTTTAAATGCTTCTGTAAATAGTATAATGCAAATAGGTATAGCCTATTTATTACTTTTCTTTATTTTCTTGCAATATAAGGAACTACAAGCCTGGATATATAGAGTTGTTCCCTTTAAAAGAGATAATTTACAAAGTCTTGGAGATGAGATGAAAAAATTAGTTATCTCTAATGCTGTTGGAGTGCCATTAACTGCTTTTTTACAAGCGTGTATTGCCTATGTGGGATATTTAATATTTGGAGTTTCAGATGCCTTTATGCTTTATATTATGACTATTTTCGCTGCAATGTTACCCGTTGTGGGAGCGTCACTTATTTACCTGCCTGTTTGTGCCTTTTTATTTATTAGTGATCAAAAGGGTAATGCTTTAGGTCTTTTGATTTACTGTGTATTAATTGTAGGTTCTGCCGATAATTTAATTCGTTTTCTACTACAAAAGAAAATGGCCAATGTTCACCCTTTAGTTACTATTTTCGGAGTGATTATAGGATTGAATTTATTTGGGTTTATAGGAATCATCTTTGGACCTATCCTTATATCTTTATTTATTTGGTTAGTAAAACTTTATAATTTAGAGTTTGGTAAAAATCCTGGTGCTCTAGATCCAAGTCTTGCTCCACCCCCAAATACTACAGAGACTAATCAAGGCTCAAAGTAAATTGTGTTGTTTTGCGTATTTCTATATAGAAGTCTTTATGCTATAATTACCTCCCTGTTTTCTATAATTCAGGAATACTTATAATTTTTATAAGGGGATTATATAACTTAAGTTATTACTTTCTTGCAATAAGTAAAAGGATAGGTAGTATTAAGTGTGAAACATATATAAACCTTTAGTTTCTATTTAAAGACTTACAGATGAAGCAAAAAGGCAAGACATATTTTTAATAAGAAAGCATAATAGGCAAGTACTTTTATTTATCGTCTTTCTTCTAAGACTTACTTCAAATAGGCTACTATTAACTATATCTATAAATGGAATGGAGGAATGGAGGAACCATCTTGCATTGGCATCTAACAGATAGAAGTAATCTATTTAGTGATTGTTTTTCCTTTTATATATAGGCCCACTTGATTTGCTAATTGTCTTGAATGGCTTTAATTTGTCAAAAGTAAACATTGCTTTGGATGGGAGAGTAATTCTCAAATTTGCTTTGCTTGGTAATGAATGCCACCTGGAGAATTCTTTAAGTCTTTTTTTAAGTTATTATTAGTACAGTAATTGTTTTTTCATTTTCTATTGCTACAGGGGTTTTTATAACATGGGAAGAAAGTAAATTATTTAAAAAGAGAACTTATCGAACTCTACCATATATATGGTAGGGTATGCCATTTTGTATATAATACTAGTATTTTTGACATGTTGCTAAATTTTGCGTATTTGAAAAATATTTTTTTTTACGGGCAAATATGCGATTCTCTTGAAAACACGCGAAAATTTCACTATTAAAACATAGTTACCTGACACTTAATGACTTATGATTATTCTTTTATTACAAAAGAGACTTGGCTGACTAAAAAAGGTCTTATGCCTACTTTTAACCCTTGAGCGCAAAAATTTGGGCACGAGAATTTACATTTAATTTAATATAAATATTTCCAATATGGTATTTTGCTGTACTTAGGGTTATGCTTAATTTTTCAGATATCTTTTTATTGGTATATCCTTCCCAAATAAGGTGTAAAACGTCTAATTCTCTTTCAGTAAGCTTATAATGCGTCTTTAGATAATCTTCTAATTCACTGGTGTTCTCCTTTAAAACAGAAAGATCGAGCGCATTTTCACTTTGCTGTTTTTTCTCTTCTACAAGTAATTTATGATAGTTTCTAATTAGAGAAACATATTGAGAAATAAGTACTTTATTAGTTTTATTAATAGTATTAATCTTTACTAATGCTAAGTAGTTGATAAACATATTAAATAGAAGCAGCACTACCGTAAGACCTTTTAAGGCAATTATAGTCTCTTTGTAATTTACCTTGCTAACTAAAGGGTCTAAATCTGTGAAACTTAATGTGTAAAGAAAAATCAGATTAATTAAAAGTAGTATATAAATAGAATCCTTACGTCTTTTTTTAATTAGAAATTGCATTAAAACCTGAGTCACTATTACCAATAAAGTAACTATTATATATAAAAATAAAGGTAAGCGATTGTGAATAATAGAGTGATAAGCTAGTGA
Source organism: Myroides sp. LJL115 (assembly GCF_054871665.1). Lineage (NCBI taxonomy): Bacteria > Pseudomonadati > Bacteroidota > Flavobacteriia > Flavobacteriales > Flavobacteriaceae > Myroides > Myroides sp. LJL115. Next base: position 10,152 of record NZ_JBTXLS010000006.1, read on the forward strand.
AGCTAAGCCTAGGAGAGTTGTCAGACTAAATAGCTTAAATTGTTGTAGGTAAACAAATCTTTGTATGGCAAACTTATAGAAGTAACTAGCTAGATAAACTAAGTAGACTACCAGAGAAATTAGTAGGAAATTTTCAAAATAAGGTAGGGTGAAATAAGTCTCAGGATCCATTGTGTACTTTGCAATATCAGCAAAAAAGAACATTAGTAGCAATAAGGCTTGAAATACTAAAAATATGCCCCACTTACTAGTCTTATACATCACATACATGGTAGAGGTAGCAAATATTGCTATAAAGAGTACGCCATAAAATAATCCCGATACAAAATCATATACATTACTTTGTTGTACAGTAGAAGAAATGAACTCATGACTTTCTAATTCAAATGGGACATAAGCATTTAAACTATATCTATATGGACTTAAAGTTACGGTTCCGTTTACTTTATCACTCAGTTTAGTTAAAGGTTTTGCGCTCATATTTTCAATACAAGCTATGTACCCTAGAGTTACAACTAGGAGTAGTAACACAGGTTTTATATAAGTATATATGGGTTTAAATGAATTCATTGCTACATAATTTAAATTTGATACACATAATTATGCATCTAGTCACTAAGTGAATCACCTGTAACTAGAATGGTTATAAGAACTATGTCTAAAAAAATCTATACCCTTTTCAATGAAGTAGGTAAATAAAATAGTTAGCGTATGTATATACACTATTACCGTTTCTTTGAAAATAAAAGGATAGTTGATCCGATAAGAGACAGTTTAAAGTACTAAAGTTTTTAACTCGAGACTTGTAAAATGCTTCAATGGATATAGCAAATGCCTAAAGATATTACGAGAAGTCATCCAGGTTATAAGTGAGTGGCTTATAATGTGCTGGTTCTTAGTTTGTTGAGTTTTTTGAGTCATTTTTATTGTTGTTTTGCACATGCAAGGTAAGTAATATTTAGTATATCTAACAGACAAAAAGGTATTTTATATGATTATTTCTCTTTTATTTTGAGTTTTTTGTAAGGTTATATAAGGAAATCAAGGTAAGTCGTTGCATTTTGTGTAAGGATGTAGTATTAAACTACGTCCAACTGTTTACACTTTAAGTGACCAGGGGAGCCAAATAGGATAGTTTATCCTAATGTTTTAGTAAAATAATAGTTTTTTAAATGTTAATTTTTAGTTAGAGCGCTGTTTGTAAATGTTAATAGAAAACGCAGGTTTTAAAAAGTACTTTTCCAAGGATATTGTTTGTAAAAAGCATTGCATCTCTACTGTTTTTTAATAGTTGTTAAGATATTGCCAAAGGCTTGTATTCATTGGCTTTAGCTTCTTTATAAGCAGGTGAGTTCTATATGCTGCTTTAAGAATTTATCAAAATGTATTCAAAAAATGCTCTGTTTTTTCTGTTTCATTTTACCATAAATACCGTTTTTTCGTATGGGTTTATATAATAAAAAGTGGATGTATTGCGAATTTTTATTTTATTCCATTTAATGGGATTTTATACTTTTTTTAGTAGTGGTCGATTATTTTGTTTATTCCTTTTTTATGGAAAAACACAGGGTACTAGTCCTTTGTTAAAGCGTTTAAGTTCTTTGTTTTTAAAGGTTTACAATTATTTTAAAATAATATTTAACGCAACTAATTACTAAGTATAGGGATTGTTAAATCAAATATTATGAACAGGTTTAAGAGTTAAACTATTCGTTGGTATAGGTATTAAAAGCGTTGTATCATGTAGATTTGAGAAAAATACAAGAAAGTGAACAATTTGGGAATTCTTTAATAAATGATTAGCAATTTTCGAAACTCTGAATTGTAACTTTGCCCAGCCAAAAAATAGTGATCTATTTAGTGGTGTCTGTTGTATTTTTTAACAATTGACTATTCGGGGAGAAATAGTTTAATTTTTTTTTAAAATAAATATAAAAACATATGAAAAGAAAACTAACTCACATGACCAGAACTTAAGATGGTACACACTTAGGTATTTTAAAAGCAAGGTTCTTTTAAGTATCAAACTGTAAAGACTAATGTATTTACGTTTTATCTAATTTTATGTATAATACCTGTTAAGCTAATTTGTAGCTATACTCAATAATAGGTAAGAGATTGGATAAAATGCTCTAAGCTAAATTTACCTCACATAAATTAGTTATAGTAAAGCGTACGAAATATACATAAGTTCTTCACAGAGAAATATATCTAGCGATTTATGTCTTTTGCTAGTATATATAACAAACACTCAAACAACAATATAAACAGACAACAATGAAACAAAAGAATATTTTCACTCTTCTTCAAAGGGTGATGCTGCTTTTTGTATTGCTTATTCCTTTAGTTAATTCTTACGGGCAAGAAAAAGTTTTAGCCAAGTATGAAAGTAAAAGTGATACTAAGCGAGGACTTTTAGGAGTCGGAGGGCCAGCAGTTATAAATGAAACCAATATAAACTCAGATAGTGATCAAGTATCTACCTTGTATTCATCACCTGGGTTGTTACTTGTTATATCTCAGTATGACAGTCATATAGTTGCTAAATTTGATGAAGAACTACCTGCAAATCAATGGAGTTATATCCAATTAGAAGGAGATCAAGGCTTATTTGATATGATTTTAGGTGGTAATCTGGGAGATGGTTTAGGAAAATTATTAAGTACTGTATTACTAGGAAATCAAAACATTGTGGTAAGTGCTCTTAATAGTAATAATAGCCAGGTATTTACTACCTCAAGTAATGATAGATTTTACGGGAGCCAGTCTAGATTGTTTGTCGATGGTAATGGTAAAAATATTTTAGCTATTAAACCTAGTCAACCATATCAAAAGATAAAAATAGTGAATAAAGCAATCTCATTAGTTGGGTTGTTGAATGAATACGAGGTTTCTGTAGCTAAGGTGTTTACTTATAATAATTCTACTGAGGTGGAGTGTGGTAAACCGGTGGGAACTAGCTTTGATGGGTCAGGAGGTCTAGGATTGAGTTTGCTAGATGTTAAGGATCAGAAATTAGGTAATGCTATCGATTCAGGTAGTGATTACATGAATACCTATTCAACTCTGAAAAGTAGTGGTTTACTAAGTTTAGACTTAGGGGTAAATTTATCTCAAATCTTTTATTATCCTAACGTGTCAAAAGATGATGCATCTTTTAATATTACATTAGGATTTGGAGATTTAAGTTTGTTAGATCTTTCTTTATTAGGAGGTATTCAAGTAAATGCATATAACGGGAATACATTAGTATACTCAAAACCTTTGGGTAGTGGTGTTATTAGTGGTATTGATGTGTTGGGATTATTAAGGTCTAATAATAAAGCAACTATTGCATTTGCTCCAGGAAAAGGTTTCGATCGTATTGAAGTTAAGTTAAATGGAGGTGTTGATCTAAGTCTTCTGAGTAATGGACTGAGAATTTATGATGTAGAACGTTATGGAGGAGACAATTCTAATTGCTCGAATCCTCTATTTGAAAAGCCTAAGGCTTCAGATTCTATTTTTATAGATGCTGCCTGTTCTACGGATTTAGTTGAATTTAAAAATGCTGATTTTCCTAATTGGGCTGTTGACGGTAATAACGAAAGCGCTGCTACTTTAACAGCTGCTAATGCTAAATTATTAGGTATTTTAGGTCAGCCTTCCTCAGAAGGTATGATCCATATGTCTTGGGGGAATGACAACATTCCCGCTAATACGCCTACTTATATTCGAATAGATGCTAGTAAAGAGGTTTTAAATACTTTATTAGGTGCTATTTTAGGTGATCTAGGAAATGATTTAGGTACAATATTATTAGGAAACTACTTTTTTGATGTAGATGTTTTCCAAACAGGTAATGCAAATAGTGTCCTAAGTCGAAGAAGTAGTACAAGTTTTTCAGGTAATGAAAATAATGGGCAAGGAAGTGTTTCTATTGTTCAAGATAAAAGAGGTTATTATTATTTAAAAGTAGTTCCTACAACGACATATAATAGTGTGAAGATTACAAGTTTCGTTAATCCAGGACTTGTTACATTGAATGATGGTGTTTTCACAATGAACGTATATGATATGTGTCGTGAGATCAATACCACAGAAACTTTATGTGGAAGTCCAGTGTCTACTTCTTTTAATTCTAGAGGTATAAAAGTTGACTTATTAGGAGGTTTAAGAACTAATAAATTCGAAAATGCAATCGATGGAGATATAGAAACTTATTCTTTACTTCAGCAAGGTGGTTTACTAAACTTAACAGCATTAGGAAGCGTTTCACAAAGCTTTGATTTCGCAACTCCTTCAGAGGATAGTGCTACTTTTAGCATTACAATGCAAATGGCAACTGGAGCAGTAGATCTTAATCTTTTAGGAGGTATTGAAGTTATTGCGTACAATGGCTTACAAGAAGTTTATAGAATGCCATTAACTAGTGGGCTAGTTGGTAATTTAAATGTATTAAATCTAATTTCCAAAGGTGAAAAAGGAACACTTCGTTTTGGACCAGGTCGTTCTTTCGATAGAGTTGAACTTCGTGTCAATCAAGGAGTTAATTTGAATCTTTTAGGAAATGGAGTGAAAATATATGAAGTAGAGCGTTTTGGTTCTGCTTGTCCAGATCCAGCTATTATTATCCCAACTCCAACTGAAAAACCTTTTGAAGAGGCTATATGTTCAGGTGGGCTAATAGATTTTAAAAATGTTGATTTTCCATTCAACGCAGTAGATGGTAATAATGAAAGTTATGCCTCATTAGTATCTTCAAATGGTTCTATCCTTAATTTAGGTGCAACTACTTCAATGATTCAAATGTCAACTGGTAAAACTTTACCAGCTAATAAAACTTCTTATATCCGTATTAATGCAGAAAAAGATGTTTTAGATGCTTTATTATCAGGAACGTTAGGTAAATTGGTAGCTGGAGTTGGTGAGTTTTTATTAGGGAACCACATAATTACAGTAGAAGCATATAATGATGATGCTAAAGTTTTAGAAGCGAAAAGCTCTGACGCATTTACTGGAAATGCTGGAGGAAAAGTTACTTTAGTTCAAGATACTAAAGGACGCTATTATTTAGCTGTAAGTCCAGGTGCTAGTTATAATAGCGTTAAAATTTCTACACAAAGCTCAGCTCTGTTAGGAACAGGAGGAGTAAAAGTGTTAGATGTTTATGATATGTGTTATGAAGCTGGATTAGATTCTTGTTTCCCTGCTCAGTTTACATCATGGGACCAAAGAGGTCTAACTTTAGGACTAGGTGCGGGTACTGGTATATTAAAAGGAGCTGGAGTTACTAATGCTTATTATGCTATAGATAGCAACTCTTCTAGTTATTCTCAGCTTACTGCCGGAACTTTAGGTGTTGGAGCAAGCGTGTACCAAGCTTTTTATTTTAATCAGCCTTCTTTAGTTGGAGATGAGTTAAAGGTAAGATTACAATCAGGCACTCCTGGTTTACTAAATGCTACTTTATTAGGTTCATATAAAGTTGTTACCTATTTAGGAAGTACAAAAGTTCAAGAGTTTACATTAGAGCAAGGACTTATTCATGAATTAGATCTTTTAGCTTTATTCCAATCTGGAGGTATTCAAACCTTTACTTTTGATACAACTGGAATTTATGATAGAGTTGAGATTGTTGCTAGCGGTTTATTAAATGTATCTACTAGTGCTGATTTAAAAATATATGAGGTTAAACGTGTGGGAGTAAATTGCCCAGAGGTTATTGTTCCTCATCCTTTTGAAGATCCAGTTTGTGCAACTGAATTAATAGATGTTCTGAACGCTAATGACGTTGAGAATGTATTTGATGATAATTTTGATTCTTTTGCTACTATTCAAAGTGGAGCTGGATTCTTATTAGGAATAGGAGAGAAGGAAGGAGTTATAGAATTAGGTTACGACCATATTGTGAAAGGTGGAACTACTTCTTATGTTCGTTTTGATATTGACGAGGAACTACTTGGTGATTTACTTTCAGGTAGCCTAGGTGGATTAGTTAGTGATTTAGTAAATACTATACTTTTAGGTAATCACTATTTTACTGTAGAAGTCAAAGACGAAAATGGGGTTGTAATTCTTTCTGGTGACAGTAGTGAGACTAATAGTCAGACACTGGATGGTATCATCCGCGTGATGATTGATAGAGAAGGACGAACTTATTTAGCAATTACTCCTAATAAAGATTATAAATCTGTACGTATTACAGATAAAACAAAATCAATTGTAGGTGTTACTACGCCATTAAACAGTATGAATATTTATTCAATGTGTTACGAGGCTAGTGGAAATACTTGTCAAGACGTATTTGCTACTTCATATGAATATTCTGGACTTTCTTTAGGAGTTGAAGGAATAACTAATTATGGAGTAAAATACCCAGAGCGTGCTATAGATGATAACTCTACGCATTACTCTGAACTTAGTGTTGGTACTTTAGGACTTGACAGTAAAGTGGTACAATGGTTCTACTTTAATACTCCTTCAAAAGCTGGAGAAGTGGTAAATATCGATTTTTCTACTTTTGGTGGAACAGCAAACATTGATCTTTTAGGGAAAATTGACATAATCGCTTATAAAGGTGATACTGAAGTTGAAAGAGTTGACTTTACAGGTGGAATCGTAAATGGTGTAAATGTTTTAGATCTCATCGAAAATGGAAAAAAAGTCGTATTGCCTTTTACTCCTAATGGTGAATACGATAGAATTTCTATTTCACTAACAAGTTTAGTTGGTGTGAACGTGGGGGCTTCATTGAGAATTTACAATGTTTCTCGTACTTGTCAAATGTTATCTGAGCGTTTTACTTCTTGGAAAACTTATAAAGTAAATGGTGATTCTTCTATTACTTCAGTAAAAGGTGGAGAAACTGTAACTTATACTATCCATGTGAAAAATGAAGGAAGTGCTGATATCGCTACTTTCTCTGTGAAAGATATATTACCACAAGGTGTTACTTTTGAAAATGCTTCAAATGGCGGTTCTTTCGATAGTACAAGTAAAACGTTGTCTTTCAGTAATGAAGATGTATTAGCTATAGGAGAAACCCAAAGCTTTACTTTTACTGTTAAAGTAAATACTGATTTAGAAGGTGTAGATTTAATTAAAAATATCGCTGTTGTAAGTACAGATACTAATACAAATGGAAATACTAGTTACCCTCCTTTAGACAATACAGAAGACCCAAGTGCTCCTGATACGTCTAAAGAACCAGGTACAATTATTGATGTTGATCCAACAGATAGTATTAAAATTACTAAAGTTGGAGTTAATAATACTAAAAATAGCAATGTAGCTTCATTAAATGATGAATTAGCGTATACTATTTCTGTTACAAACAATAGTAATAAGGCTATTCGTAATTTTACAATTGTAGATTCATTTGCAAATGAAAATGACGTAACTATCGAGTTCGTTAATACAGGTAATGCCGAGATTCAAGGAAAGAATATTATTTTTCTTATTCCTGTTTTACAACCAGGTGAAACTACAGAAGTCCAAGTAGTAGTAAAAGTAGTAGAAGTTCCTTCTAATACTAATGGAAAGCTAAAAAATACAGCGACCATTAATTATAATTCGCCAATTGATGGAACTAAGGTAGTTGAGACTGCTGAATTTGAATTTACTACAGAATGTACGCCTATTACAAAAGACAATTTTACTGTAACAGGAACTGATGTTGTTTGTGCAGGCTTAATGCAAACTCTAACAGCTAGTGCTGAGAGTTCTTATGTAAATCCTGTTTTCAGATGGTATAGTGATGAAGACAGAACTAATTTAGTTCATACAGGAGATACTTTTGAATTATATCCTTTAAAGGAAACTACTTACTATGTGACTTTTGAGGCTGTAGGATTTTGTTTCTCAGGAGATGCTAAAGAAGTTGTTGTAGAAGTTTTAGGTGGAACCAAGGCACCGGAGTTAAGTGTTAAGCCCGAAGATGCTATTATTTGTGTTGGCGATATCGCTACTTTAACTGCAACACAAGGACCAGTAGGTACAATCTACCATTGGTACCTTAACGGAGAGAAAGTTGAAATATTCAACGATCCGATTTTTGATAAAGATGGGAATATCACTGGTAATGAGCCTTTCTCGACAAGTCATGAAGTAGAGACTACTTTAGCTGGTATATATACCGTTAGAGCAGAAGCGCCTGAGGAGTGTGTTGGTGAAGAATCAAATGCTATTGAGGTTACTCTACAAGATCGTCCAACTATTAGTTTTGAAGTTGGTGGAGATGGAAGAGAAATTAGAAAAATCATAACTAATGTTAACACTGAAATATCTTTACCTAAAGCTACGGCAAGTAACGGTACTGCTATTGTTTGGTATACATTAGATAAAGATGGCCAATATACCGTGGTAGATGCTGATGGTGATGGAAATCGTAAGGTGAAATTTGATAGTCATGGTACTTATACTTTCTATGCAAATGCTAAAGCTACATTAAATGGATGTGCGGCTTTAGAAGAAGTAATTGTAATCGTTTATGATTCTGATGCTTGTTCAGAAGCAACTGTAAGAAAATACGCTACTCACAAAACATCGTCGGGTAGTATAATAACAGGAGGAGTAAGTAACAAAGAAAATGCTATTGATCCTGATCCTACAAAATATTCGACAATTACTACAGGTGTAGGATTATTGGGTATTGGAACAACTTGGCAAAATATTGAGTTTGATGAGTTAATTCCAGCTGGTACTCCAGTTACAATCAAACTTGGAAAAGAGTATAGCGGACTAGTATTAGCAGGAGGTCTTTCAGTAGTAGGTATTGGGGAAAATGGATTAGACATTGGTGTAATTAAACCTGTTCAAGGTGGGTTACTAGATTTACTAGCTGCAGATAACGTTGTAGAATTTACGTTTGTTCCTGGAACACTGAGTGGACCGAAAGCTTATAAGGGTATACGTATTTCTCAAGGTTCTTTAGTTGGTGTGGCTCAAAACGCAAAAGTGTATGGAGTTTATGTTACAGAGCAAGGACCTGTTTCTTGTGAGGCAGTAACTCCAGGGGCTAGAAGTAACATTCAAGATGTTCTACATGGAGTAAAAGACTTAGGATTAGGAGTTGCAAGTGCAACAGCTTCAGTAAGTAATCCATGGAATGCTGTGGATACGGATTTGAATTCTTACGCTATGATATCACGTGGAGTAGCAGTACTAAACGCTGCTAGTTTGACAGTAGTATTCAAGCAAGTTGCTTTACCTAATGATGAGTTACAAATTATTTTGGAAACTCCATTAAATCCAGTTCTAAGTTTGGAATTAATAAAAGGATACACTATTCAAAGATATTTAGGTGATAAAAAAGTTGGTCCTGCTCTTTCTGTAGGAGGAGACATTTTAGGATTAAAGTTATTAGGTCTTCTAGGTGGATATAAGGATAGAGTTAAAGTAATTGTATCAGCTACAGGGGAAGGAGAAACTTACGAGCCATTTGATAGAGTACAAATCGCTTATGGTAACGTTGTTGGGGTATTAGGTGATTTTACTAAAGTATATGATGTAAGCTTAGTACCTACTTTCATGGAAGGAAACGAAGGAACAGAGGATGTATTACATCTTTGCCACGGAGGACTATTGGAATTAACTCCTTTAGATGGATGTACACATTTTGAAGTGTTTACAGAGCAAGAAGGAGGAGATTCTTTAGAAGACGTTGGAGGAAATACTGGTTTAGTATTTGATTTAGGAGATTTACCTGAAGGAAAGCATACTTTATGGGTGCAGACTTATCGTAATGGTTGTGAAGCTGGTCCTAGAGTGCCTTTAAATGTTCAAGTGAATGAAACTCCAGTATTTGATCACTATTTATTAAATGGTGAAAAATTGGAAGCGAACTCTGAAGGTGAATTAGCAATTAAGGTACACCGCGGAGATAAGAAAACTACTTTAGATGTTATGCCTGAAGTTTCAAGCGCTACAACTGTAGCTTGGGAAATGAAAAACGTGGATGATACTGGTGTAGAGACTTGGATCGCTATTCCTTTTGCTAGTGTAGATGCTACAACTGGAAAACTTACTATGGATATTCCTCGTAATGGTAGAATTAACGGAGTAGATTTCAGTGGTAAAAAAGTAAATATCCGCGCAGTATTAGCTGCAAACATTGAAGACCCTCGTTTTGATGACGATAAAATAAAATATGAAGGAATAAGAGCTTGTTATACTTACGGAGATATTATCGAAGTAGAAATCGCTAAACGTTCCAACGTAAAAACAAACTTAAACGTAACTCAAAGAATAAAATAAAACAACAACAATAACTCAAAATAAGAACTCAAATGAAAAAATTAACAATAATCGCAGCCCTTTTGGGAACAGTATATTTCGCTAACGCTCAAGTAGGAATCGGTACACCCGATCCTGCTTTGTCAGCGGAATTAGATATAGTAAGTGAAACTAAAGGGGTCTTGATTCCTAGAGTAGTATTAACTTCTTTAACAGATTATGCTCCTATTGTAGGTGGTGAGCAACAGAGTTTATTAGTTTATAATAAAACTGAAACTACTACGGAGGGAAAAGACTTACTAAAAGGTTTTTACTACTGGGAAAATAAGCAATGGAATCGTATTGTAAGTAGAGCTGAATTAGATATAGCTATTGAAAATATCGGTGGAGATATTACTAATATCACAAAAGATATTAAAGATATTCAAGCTGTAATTAACTTCATTCTACCTTCTAACCCTGGTAATGATGGTACAGGTGACGATGATAAGGAATCACATACAACTATTGTTTATGATCAAAATACTGAGAAGTTTTACTATGTAACTTATGATGCTACTTCTAAAAACTACATTACAAATGAGATCAATATTGAAGATATAGTTGCTGGATTTGAAACTGAAACAAACCTACTGCGTTCTATCGTTACAAAAGAGGGTGCTTTACCAGAATTTACTCCTGTAGCTGCTCCAGATTCTTTAAATGTTAAAGTAGGGGAGATTTACTACCAGTACACAAACGAAGCAGGGACAAGTGAGTATATCGACATGACTAGTGATATTATTAGTCTAATTGAGAATAATGAGGAAGTTAAGAATACTATCACGAATTTTCTAAGTAAAGGTGGTAACGTATATTACGGAGACCATGACAATAACCCTACTTCACCAGATGTATTCTATACTATTACTGAAACAGGAGAAAAAGTTGAAATTATCCTTTCAGATTCATTTATCTTAAACTTAATTGAGAGAAACATCCAACGTATTAAAAATATGTTAGGAGATAAAATTAACAATACTACTATTATCAATACAGGAGATCAAATCGGAGACGAGTGGGTTTACAAATTCTTAGGAAAAACTACTGTAGGTGGTGCTGTTGCTGATGCTCCATCCGCTGTAACAAGTGGAATTGAGTTACCAGCTGGATCAAATGCTACAGGAGTAGTATCTGTTACTTTATTAAAAGGTAAAAACATTGTAGCTAATAATGTTACTCAAGTAAGTGTTGATGCTGAAAATAAAATTAGTTTTAGCTTAGGTACTGGAAACCACTACACTGCTTTACCAGCGGGAGATTATGATGTAATCATTGAATTTACTAGTTCGAATATTCCTGCTAGTATCATTGGGCCTTCTAATCCAGCTCCAGTACAACCATAATACAAAGACAAGCAATAATATAAAACACTCACTAGTGCGAGCCTTTTTACTCAAGCTTAGGCTCGCACTTTTATAAAACAAACTCAACAATGAAAAAATTATATTTAACATTAGCATTAGCTTTAATCACTAGCGCAGGATTTGCTCAAAGCAAAATCGGAGGTACTAATCCTGAAATTAATCCAAATGCAATCTTAGAATTAGATTCAGAAGCTAATAAAGGACTTTTACTTCCCCGTGTAGCTTTAACTTCGTCTACTGATGCAGCTCCTTTAGCAGCTCACGTGGAAGGTATGACAGTATATAATACTGCAACGAATGGTGATGTTGTACCTGGGTTCTACTACAACGATGGTGAAAAATGGTCTCAGATGGTAACTACAGATAATAAATCTGTGAAGTTTTTCTATATGCCAAGTATTGTTTTTGATACTTCAGAGGATAAACAAAATGTTGTTATTGATTTATTTGCAGAGTACAAAAAACAATTTGATTTAGCGAATAAAATGCAAGTAGTAGGACAGCCTAAGAACTATTTCTTTAGCGAAGGTGCTCCTAATATTATTCCTTACTTTGAAAATGCAACAGATCTTTATTACTATGTAACTGATTTTGATACAGAGGTTTTTGAAGTACTTTCTATTACAGAAGAAGGTGTAATGACTTATAATGTGAAAGCAGCTGCTACAGACGCAACAATCATGAATATTGTGTTTGTGGTTAAACCATAACCTTTAAAAGTGATTTGATATGATAAATTATAAAACGCTTTTACTTTTAGCAGGTATCTGCAGTTATGGAGCAGTAGCTCAATCTGTGCAAAAACCTAATGAGGTAACAAGCAATAAAGGACAACTTTACGTTAGCCCAAATGGTGTGCTTTCTACAAAATATAGTTTTGTGAATCAGCCAGGTGCTGACTTTAGAAACAATGGTGAATTCCATGTTTTTAAAGATGTAGAGAACAATGGTGACTTTTTCGATTATAAAGGAGATACACCTCAAGGAACTACATATTTTAAAGGAAGTACCTTGCAGAATATTAAAGGGAATGCTATTACTTTAAATCATGTAGAATTTAATAATACTACAGATAAAGAAGCATTCAAAATTCTCTCGGATATTGATATTCATGGTGAAACACAATTCGCCGATGGTATTGTTCGCGTAGAAGAAGCAAATGGAAGTCTTACTTTCTTACATGGTTCTTCTATTAAGCACGTTCACGATGGTGGACACGTTTTAGGTAGAGTAGATAAATTAGGTACAAATTCTTTTACTTATCCTTTTGGAGGTGAACTGCCTCAAGCAACTAGAACAGGAGATGTGAGTATTCACCGTCCTGCTATGATTGCTAATGAAACTAAAGGAGATACTAAAGATGCTTTTGGTGGACATTACGGATTTTTAGATGCTCCAGAGATTTTTGCTTCAAGAAGTGAAAAAGAAGGAGTTGTATTAGAGGTAGATACTAAAGAGTATTGGTTAATTGAAAATTCAGAAAAAAACAAAGCAGATATTATCCTTAGCTTAACATGGGACGAGCGTACTACACCAACACAATTCATTGGAACAAAAGAAAATGAAATGAAGTTGGCTGTTTTGCGTTGGAATCCAGATGTAAAGATGTGGATAAATGAAGGTGGTATTGTTGATCTTGATAATAAGACAGTAACTACTCCAACCGAGGTTAGAGGTTATGGTTACTTTACCTTAGGACTTGTTGATTCAGATCATATCTTAGATGGAGGAGTAGTTATTTACAACTTAGTTTCCACTAATGATGGTACGCATAACGACTATTTTAGAATTGAGAATTTAGAGCGTTATCCAAATAATAGCGTTGAGATTTTCAATAGATGGGGAGCTAAAGTATATCAAACTACTAATTATAACTCCAATGGTAATGTGTTTAGAGGTTATTCTGATGGAAAAGTTACTTTAGACAAAGGTTCAAAACTTCCTTCAGGGACTTACTACTACGTAATCAACTATGAATATACATCAGAGTCAGGTAGTAAGAATATCAAAAAAGCAGGTTATTTACAATTAGACAACAATTAGAAACAGCAGAGAATGAATTTTACAAGATTAATAAAGAATATGGCAATCTGCTTGTTTGCAATAAGTGGATGTAATGCCTTAGCACAACAAGACCCTCAGTATACCCAGTATATGTATAACCCTACTAGTATTAACCCTGCTTACGCTGGAACTAGACAGAGTTTAAGTTTCTTTGGACACTATAGGACACAATGGGTAGGATTAGATGGTGCTCCTAAAACAGCATCTGTTGCTATGAATACACCAATTGGAAGATCTGGATTAGGTTTAGGTGCATCTTTTCGTAATGAAAAGATTGGAGTAATGAGCGATAATACTTTCGCAGTAGACCTTTCTTATGCAATTGATATCAGTTACCGCTATAAACTATCTTTTGGTATTAAAGCTTCTGGTAACTTATTGGATGTAAAGTACAGTGATTTATATATTTACAATCAACCTTCTTTATACCCTGATATTAAAAGTAAGTTTACTCCAAATATTGGAGCAGGTTTATACCTATATGACGATAAGTCTTATTTAGGGTTATCTGTTCCTCATATTTTATCAACAGATAGATATGATGATAATGATTATTTGACTGTGGAGCAAAAAGCGCACTTTTACTTAATGGGAGGGTATGTATTTGAAATCAATGATCAGTTTAAATTAAAGCCTGCATTTTTAGCTAAGGCTGTTCAAGGGTCACCTGTACAGCTAGATTTAACAGCAAATGCTTTATTTATGGACAAATTCACCCTTGGTGCTGCTTACCGTGTAAGTGGTTCAGTAAGTGGGTTGGCTGGATTTCAAATCAACGAAAGTTTATTCATAGGATACTCTTATGATGCAGAGACAGCAAAACTGAAACATTATAATTCTGGATCTCATGAATTCTTGTTACGTTTTGAATTATTTAACCACCAGAAGAGAACTAATACACCTAGGTTCTTCTAATAAATAAAGGAAAAATAATGAGGAAAATAGTAAAAAATATTTTTGCAGTAACTTCTCTGTTTTTGCTTTCTAGTGTGGGTTTTGCACAAAATGGTAAGGAAAAACAAGGAGATAGCAGATTCGAACTTTATGAGTATGTGAATGCTATCGAAATCTATGAGAAAATTGCAGAAAAAGGTTTCAAGAGTGTAAACACTCTTACCAAGTTAGCCGATGCTTATTATTTTAATGGAAAATACGTAGATGCTAATAAATGGTATGCAGAGTTGTTTGATTTTGCAAACCAAACTAATCAGGAACTACCTTCTGAATATTACTATCGCTATTCGCAAACTTTAAAAAGTATGCAAGATTACCCTCTAGCAGATAGTTATATGGATAAGTTCTCTGAGATAGAGAAAAGAGATCATAGGGCTCGTTTATTCCAAGATAATAAGACTACTTATTTAAAGGATATTACCTCTCGTGTTCAACGCTATGAGTTACAACCTTTGTCTATCAACACGGAGTATTCGGATTACGGTGCTAGTATTACAGGTAATGATTTAGTTTTTGCTTCTGCAAGAGCTACTGATCAAACTCGAAATGGAAAATTGCATAAATGGACCAATGAGGCCTATACTAGTTTATATAGTACTACTATTCAAAGTGACGGAACTTTTTCAGATCCAGTAATCTTAGATGTAGAGTATATCGATAAGGTAAATGAGGCTTCTGCCACTTTTACTAAAGATGGAAATACAATGTACTTTACCCGTAATAACGTGGTTAATGGAAAGAAGAGACACAATGAAGATTATTCTATTTTATTAAAGCTATATAAAGCTACCAAAAACCACGAAAATGGTTCTTGGGTTAATGTAGAAGAGCTTCCTTTTAACTCAGATAGTTTTAATACAGCTCACCCGGCACTTTCACCAGATGAAAACTGGTTGTATTTTGCCTCAGATAGAGATGGAACTTTCGGTAGTTCAGATTTATTTAGAGTAGCTATTAATTTTGATGGGACGTATTCCGAGCCAGAAAACTTAGGAACTAGAATAAATACAGAGGGAAGAGAAACCTTTCCATTCATTTCAGAGGATGGATTTTTATATTTCTCTACCGATGGACGCCCAGGATTGGGAGGTTTAGATGTATTTATGGCCAAGATTAACTTTGATGGTAGTTTTGGTAATGTTGTAAACGTAGGAGCGCCACTTAACAGTGCATCGGATGATTTCGCTTTCTATATCGATCCTAAAAACCGCAAAGGTTTTATTTCTTCTAATAGAGAAGAGGGCTTAGGAGGAGATGATATTTATTTCTTCCAAGTGGTAGATTGTAAGCAAGTGATCAAAGGATATGTTTACGATAAAAATACAAACGCAAGAATACCTAATGCTCAAATTACCCTGTATGATAATACTTACAATGTATTAGAAACATTAACAAGTGATCAAGATGGTAATTATACGACAATGGCTTTAGACTGTGATCAAAAATTCCGCTTAAAAGTGGAAGCATCCGACTACCATGTATCAGAGCAAGCAGTTGTTTTAGGAAAAGTGTTTAACGATATTCATGAGTTAAACGTAGGATTAGAACCAATTGTTGAAGTGATTGAAAAAGAGGATGACTTATTTAAGAAATTAGATTTAGATCCAATTTACTTTGATTTTGATAAGAGTAATATTCGCCCTGATGCTGCAGTAGAACTTGCTAAAGTTGTAGAGGTATTAAAAATGTACCCTCAAATCAAAATAGATGTTCGTTCACACACAGATAGCCGTGGAAGTGATGCGTACAACCTTAAATTATCTGATCGCCGTGCTAAATCTACTATTAAGTGGATGATAGACAACGGAATTGAAGAAGATCGTATTTCAGGTAAAGGTTACGGAGAAACACAATTAATTAATAAATGTGCTAATAACGTACCTTGTTCTATAGAATTACATCAACAAAACAGAAGAAGTGAATTTATTATATTAGATATCTAATATATTTAAATAAATAAAGCTTATTGATTAAGAAGCCGGTTTCCATTTTATGGGAATCGGCTTTTTTTTTGGTGCAGTGTCCTAACTGTAGTTTAGCCTTGTTTGATAATGGTTATTATGCAGGGTGTAGGAAAACTATATTTCTATTAATAATCAAATATAAACATGCAAGTTTGCTCTTATTATATAGAAGAAGTCATAGTATCTTGTAAGAAGAATTACGCAAGGTTGTAATGTGTATCTCATCTATTGTCTTAGCATCAGGAAATGATTTGGTAATTGTCTTTTGGATAAGCTCTATTATAGCTGGTAGTAATGGGAGTTTTTATGGTGATATCTCTAAATTTCTTTCTAGAGAAAATGGTTTCTATTTAAAATAGATTATTCTATTGTGTATAAGTAAAGGGCATTATATTAAACTCTAGTCAAATAAAGCTACCTATATTTTTTTTATTCCTGATTTCATTTTCTTTTTCCACGTTTTCTAGTTTGTTTCTCTTCTGCTTTGATTACTTGATCAATTGATTTGAAATGTTGTTGCTTTGGTTTTAAAGCATAAATGATATCTTCTAATCCGCCCACTACCATAAGTATTTTTATAAATGATTCTAACGAAATTACCCCTTTTTGTTCAAACTTTCTTAAAGTAGATAAGGGAACGCCTGATCTTTGCGACAGTCCTTCTTGTGTAAGTTCCATTTGTAATCGTCTCTCTCGTATATTTTCAACGATTTTTCTTTGTGCTTTAGATTGGGAGATAAGTAACATTATAGTGGTATTTAAGTTTGTTTTTACTATATAACTAATACTATGATGGTAGTAAAGATACGTAAATATAATTAATATTAGTTCTTTTTAGGGTAACTCTATTAACCTTTACTACTTAGTTATGTAGAATTGTAGATAGGTATCCATTATATCTAATACAATACAGTAGAATATAACAGTAAGTACGATCCTATTGAGATCCTTAATGAATAAAAACCAAGTAAAAAAGGATATTCGGTATAGATCTAGTAGTTCTATATCTATAGAGAGGCATAAGGCTTAGTTATTTGTAGTTTAAATCATCCTAAAAAGAGGTAAGAGTATTAGAAAATAGGTAATAACTCTGCCTATGAAATATGCTCAAAGCTTGTTTTTTAGTTTTTTTCAGATCCAATAGTCTTGAAAGTAGACTAAAAATGCTAATTAGTCAGTGCTAAAAAAGGTTGTTTATTTAATAAAAACCTATTTTTGAATAAAATGTAAAAAAAATATAAAAATATTTTACTTTTTTTTCCTCATTCTAATCCGGTTTTAATAGAGAATTGGCTTGGTTTTTGGTTGTACGTTGTAACTTGTTTATTTACATAGTATTGCGTAATGTTGTTTTAGCTCTATTTCCTTCATTTTAGTTAATTTATTTAACAATTTTAAT
Organism: Myroides sp. LJL115; assembly: GCF_054871665.1. Lineage (NCBI taxonomy): Bacteria > Pseudomonadati > Bacteroidota > Flavobacteriia > Flavobacteriales > Flavobacteriaceae > Myroides > Myroides sp. LJL115. The sequence goes on from NZ_JBTXLS010000006.1 coordinate 28,154, forward strand.
CTTGGTGAAAAATACTTTTTTAATAAAAATGCATGTTTTTTAAAAAATAACCATGGTTTATTAAAATCTATTTCTATATTTGTGAAAGACAAAACGAAATAAAAAGTCAAAAAATAAAAAGTCAAAAAATGAAAAATTTAGTTATCCTTCTTCCTGTAATTATTATTGTGCTAGTGATTATCACTTAACGCAACGGGAGGTCGTAACTATTTTTAAACCATATAAAATATTTGTAGCTCTCCAGTTTTTTTGGAGAGCTTTTTTTTTACACATTATTCAATAACATTACAATTACTATTATTATGAAAAATATTATTCTTCTTATTGTCCTTTTAATTATTATTTGCTGCCCATAAGGAGATTGGTATTCTATTGTTATATATAAAACAAAGCCTTTCTCCGTCACACGAGAAAGGCTTTTTTGTTATCCAAAAATTAAAAAAAGTATGAAAATCTTAGTTATATATATTAGTGTTTGTGTTTTTAAGAGCCTACACGGGCCATAAAGAGAAAGAAAGTTTTATGTTTTAATTAAAGCCTTTCTCTTAAAATTAGAAGAAAGGCTTTTCTTTTTAAGTTAAATTGGTAGTGACTATGTTTTGAATCCTAGCATTACACCCAAAATAAAAATCAAAAATTAGTAGCTCGGGATAGTAGAATAAAATCCCATTTGATAAACCTTTTTTAGTACGAATTAAAATGAAAAATTTAAATAAATACAGCAAGACCGTAACCCAAGATTCCACTCAACCAGCAGCTCAAGCCATGTTTTACGGCATTGGATTAAGCGAGCAAGACCTAGACAAGGCGCAAGTTGGAATCGTTAGTATGGGCTATGAAGGTAACACTTGTAATATGCATCTAAACGATCTAGCAAAACAAGTCAAGCAAGGGGTGAATGATCAAAATTTGGTAGGACTGATTTTTAATACTATTGGGGTTAGTGATGGTATTTCTAACGGTACAGACGGGATGAAATACTCGTTAGTATCTAGGGATGTGATAGCAGATTCTATAGAAACTGTAGTTGGAGCTCAGTGGTATGACGGTCTTATAGCAGTACCAGGATGTGATAAAAATATGCCAGGTTCTATAATAGCCATGGGTAGATTAAACAGGCCTAGTATCATGCTTTACGGTGGGACAATTCACCCAGGAAGATACAAAGGGGAGGATTTAAATATTGTATCTGCTTTTGAGGCTTTGGGTAAGAAAATCAACCACTGTATCAGTAAAGAGGATTATCAAGGGGTTATCAAAAATGCCTGCCCTGGTGCAGGGGCTTGTGGGGGAATGTACACAGCGAATACCATGGCCTCAGCCATTGAAGCTCTTGGAATGAGTTTGCCTTATAGCTCGAGTAATCCAGCTTTAAGTCAGCAAAAACAAAAGGAGTGTATGGATGTGGGAGCTGCCATGTTAAACTTACTTGAGAAGGATATAAAACCTAGAGATATTATGACTAGGGAAGCTTTTGAAAATGCTATGGTGCTTGTAAGTGTTTTAGGTGGGTCTACCAATGCGGTACTTCATTTAATTGCGATGGCCTATTCGGTAGATATTACCCTTACACTAGAGGATTTTCAAAAAATTAGTGACACTATACCAGTTTTAGCGGATCTAAAACCTTCGGGAAAATATTTAATGGAGGATTTACATAAGGTAGGAGGGGTACCGGCTGTGATGAAATATCTATTAGACAAAGGATTATTAAACGGGGATTGTTTAACCGTTACAGGAAAAACACTTAAGGAGAACCTAAAGGATTTACCAAGTTTAGCTCAGGGGCAAAAGGTGATTTTACCATTAGAGGGACCTTTAAAGGGTACAGGGCATTTACAAATGCTATTTGGGAATTTAGCTCCCAAGGGAAGCGTTGCTAAGATAAGTGGAAAAGAAGGGGATTTTTTCCAAGGACCAGCAAGAGTTTTCGACGACGAATATCAGGTGATAAAAAGTGTTCAAAGGGGACAAATACAAAAAGGGGATGTAATAGTTATACGTTATTGTGGGCCAAAAGGGGGACCAGGCATGCCAGAGATGCTTAAGCCAACTTCGGCAATTATGGGAGCTGGCTTAGGGGGTGATGTGGCTTTAATTACCGATGGAAGATTCTCCGGAGGTAGCCACGGCTTTGTAGTAGGGCATATTACTCCAGAGGCCTATGATGGAGGAGTTATTGCACTAATACAAAACAATGATATCATTAGTATTAATGCGATTAACAATACCATCAATGTTCATCTAAGCCCAGAGGCATTAGAGCAAAGAAGATTGCAATGGCAAAGGCCAGAGCTAAAACACAAAAAAGGGGTATTGTATAAATATGTACAAAGTGTGACCGATGCCTCAAAAGGATGTATAACAGATTATTATAACCAATAACATTATTTATGGAATCAACAAGAATCACTGGAGCTCAGGCTGTTGTGAAAACCTTAGTGCAAGAAGGAGTAAAAACTATTTTTGGCTATCCCGGTGGGGCGATTATGCCCATATACGATGCCCTTTATGATTATGATAAAGAATTGGAGCACATTTTAGTTCGCCATGAGCAAGGAGCGATTCACGCAGGTCAAGGCTATGCGAGAGTTAGTCAAAAAACAGGGGTAGTGTTTGCTACCTCAGGCCCCGGGGCAACGAATTTAGTCACAGGATTAGCCGATGCATTTATAGACTCAACGCCACTAGTGTGCATCACCGGGCAGGTAAGTTCCTCTTTATTAGGAACAGATGCTTTTCAAGAGACCGATATAGTGGGAGTGTCTCTGCCAGTTACAAAATGGAGTTATCAAATTACAAAGGCTAGTGAAATACCTACCATTTTGGCTAAAGCTTTTTATATCGCTAGCTCAGGTAGACCAGGACCTGTGCTGATTGATATAACTAAGGATGCTCAATTTGAATACATGGACTTTAATTATAAGAAGTGCTTAGATATTCCAAGTTATATTCCTTATCCACCTGTATCAGAGGATGCTTTAAAACAAGCAGCAATACTTTTGAATAACGCTAAGCGTCCTTTTATTTTGGTAGGACAAGGGGTAATACTTTCTAAAGCTGAGAATGAGTTACTGCAAATGGTTCAAAAAACAACTATTCCTGTTGCTTGTACTTTGTTGGGCCTAGGAGCCTTGCCTTGTGATGATCCCTTTTATGTAGGATTATTGGGAATGCATGGAAATTATGCCCCTAATATTAAAACCAATCAGTGTGATGTGCTTTTTGCTATTGGGATGCGTTTCGATGATAGGGTAACGGGTAATTTGCAGACCTATGCCAAACAAGCCAAAGTAATTCACCTAGATATAGATAAGGCGGAAATTAGTAAAAATGTAAAGGCCGATGTTGCTATAGTAGGGGATGCAAAACAGGCATTAAAACGATTGGTTGATCTTTTAGAGCCTAAGGATCACAGCGCATGGTTAGAGGAATTTCATACAGAAAAGACTTATGAAGAAAAATCTTTGCAAAACAATAGCGACTCCTTTTTAAACAGTGAAATAAAAATGAATCAAGTGGTAGATTATATCTCTCATGTCACTAAAGGACAGGCAATTATTGTAACCGATGTAGGACAACATCAAATGATTACAGCTCGCCATTATCATTTCAATCAAAGTAAAAGTAATATTACAAGTGGAGGATTAGGCACCATGGGCTTTGGTTTACCAGCAGCTATAGGGGCTAAAGTTGCAGCACCTAATCGTCCAGTGATTGCTGTTATTGGAGATGGAGGTTTTCAAATGACCTTACAAGAATTAGGTACCATTATGCAAAATAAAATACCTGTAAAGATCATTATTTTGAACAACTCTTTCTTGGGAATGGTAAGGCAATGGCAACAAATGTTTTTCGACAATAGATATAGCCATACCAATATTGAAAGCCCTTGTTTTGTTACTCTAGCAAAGAGTTATAATATAAAGGGAGGTAAGGTAGAGAACCCAGATTCAATGAGTAGCGCATTAGATCAACTACTAGAGAGTAAAGAGAGTTATTTACTGGAAGTAAAAGTGGCAAAGCAAGAAAATGTTTTCCCTATGATTCCATCTGGAGCTTGTGTTTCCAAGGTACGTCTTAGTTAATTTAAAAAAGATTTTAGATGCAAAACAATGTATATACCCTTAATATCTACACCCAGGATTCCAGGGAGATGTTAAATCGAATAGTTAATGTTTTTAGCCGTAGAAACTTAAAAATAAAAAGTATACGCTTTTGCGATTCTTCTTCAGGGAAGATGCAAAAATACAATGTGCAAGTAGTTTGTTCTTTGGATCAAATTCAAAAAATATGCTTGCAAATAGAAAGGTTCATTGATGTTTATAAGGTCTTTTACTACGGACAAAGTGATGTAGTAAGCCAAGAACTGGCCCTATATAAATTGAACTTTAATCCTATTGTACAAGAGGATTTACAAGAAGTACTTTTTGCAAACCAGGCAAGGGTAATTCAAAAAGACAATTGCTTTGTGGTGGTGGAGAAAACTGGGAGTTCTTTTGAGAACAAAGCTTTATTAGAACAGTTAAAAGGCTTTGGAGTTTTAGAGTTTAGCCAAAGTACACCTATAGTAATTACCAGAGAGAATCAAGAAATAAACCAATATTTATAAAATTATAAACCAATTAAAAAACAATTAAAATGGCACAAATTAATTTTGGAGGAGTAGTAGAGAACGTTGTAAAAAGAGAAGAGTTTTCTTTAGATAAAGCCAAAGATATATTAAAGGACGAAGTAATTGCTGTAATAGGCTATGGAGTACAAGGACCAGGACAAGCCCTAAATTTAAGAGACAATGGGTTTGATGTAATTGTAGGACAAAGAAAAGGAACTTCTAGCTGGGATAAAGCCATTAAAGATGGTTGGGTAGAAGGGAAAAATTTATTCGAAGTAGAAGAGGCTTGTCAAAAAGCTACTTTAGTGATGAATTTGCTTTCCGATGCTGGTCAAATTCACGCTTGGGAGTCTATGAAAAAGCATTTAACTAAAGGAAAAGCCCTGTATTTCTCTCATGGATTTGGTATTGCTTTCCAAGATAGAACAGGAATTTATCCACCTAAAGATGTAGATGTTTTCTTAGTTGCTCCAAAGGGATCGGGTACTTCTTTAAGAACTTTATTTTTAGAGGGGTGTGGACTTAATTCAAGTTATGCAATTGAGCAAGATGCAACAGGAAATGCTAAAAATAGAGCATTAGCTTTAGGAATAGGTATTGGATCCGGGTATTTATTTGAAACAACTTTCAAAAAAGAAGCCTACAGTGATTTAACAGGGGAAAGAGGCGTTTTGATGGGAGCTATTGCAGGAATATTTGAAGCCCAATACGATGTATTACGCTCTAATGGACATACTCCAAGTGAAGCCTTTAATGAAACGGTAGAGGAATTAACGCAAAGCCTTATGCCTTTAGTGGCTAAAAATGGAATGGATTGGATGTATGCTAACTGTTCTACAACGGCTCAAAGAGGTGCATTGGATTGGAAAGACAGATTCAAAGATGCTACTAAACCGGTTCTAGAACAATTATACCAAAGTGTTTCTAGTGGTGAAGAGGCTCAAATTACTATTGATGCCAATAGTAAAAAAGATTACCGTGAAAAATTAGAAAAAGAATTAGAACAAGTACGCAATAGTGAGCTATGGCAAACAGGAGTGGAAGTTCGTAAATTAAGACCCTCAAAAGCATGATTTCATTAGACACTATTTATTCTGCAAAAAAGAACATACAAAAAGTAGTTTTGCATAGCCCTTTAATCAAAAATCAAAACCTAAGCCAGGAATTTAATGCTGATGTATATTTAAAAAGAGAAGACCTTCAAAGTGTTAGATCCTATAAAATACGCGGTGCTTATAATAAGATTTCAAGTTTAGATCCAAGTGAAAAAAGTACTGGCGTAGTTTGCGCTAGTGCTGGAAATCACGCACAAGGAGTAGCTTATGCTTGTAAATTACTAGATATTAAGGCTACTATTTTTATGCCAACTACTACACCTATGCAAAAAATTAAGCAAGTGGAACTGTTTGGTAAAGATAAGGTAGAGATTGTTTTAAAGGGAGATAGCTTTGATAGCTGCTCTTTGTATGCAAAGGAATTTTGCCAGGAGCATAATGCTCAGTTTATTCACCCCTTTGATGACCCACTGGTTATTGCAGGACAAGCAACTATTGGATTAGAACTTTTAGAAGATCTAAAAAATAAAATTGATTTTATTTTTGTACCCATTGGTGGAGGTGGATTAGCTGCAGGAATATGTAGTGTCTTTCAAGTTTTAAGTCCTTTAACCAAGATAATTGGCGTAGAACCTCAAGGTGCATGTAGTATGAAAACCTCTATTTTTAATCAGCAAAATACTACTTTAGAATCTCTAGATACCTTTGTGGATGGAGCTGCTGTAAAAAGAGTAGGTGAGCTTAATTTTGCAATTTGTAAAGATGGGCTGTCCCAAGTGGTAAGTGTCCCAGAAGGAAAGGTCTGCACCACCATTTTAAGGCTTTATAACGAAGAAGCCTTAGTGGTGGAGCCTGCAGGAGCTCTGAGTATTGCAGCTTTGGATATGTATAAACAACAGATCAAGGGAAAAACAGTAGTATGTGTGGTAAGTGGAAGTAATAATGATATTACCCGAACCGAAGAAATCAAAGAGAAGTCTCTTTTATATCAAGGTCTTAAACACTACTTTATCATTAATTTTCCTCAAAGAGCAGGAGCCTTAAAAGAATTTGTAAATCAAGTTTTAGGCCAGCAAGATGACATCACTTATTTTCAATTCTCTCAGAAGAACAACCGCGAAAGTGGACCTGCTTTGGTAGGTATTCAATTAAAACAAAAAGAGGATTATACCAATATTATCGATGGATTACAAAAAGGAAATTACAACTATAGATATTTAAATGAAAAAGAAGACCTATTTACTCATTTAGTAGGTTAGATTATTACAATTAGATCCATCTTTTTAAGATGGATCTTTTTTTATAAAGTATTTTTTCTATTGTGTTGAAAAGCAGTAATTTATTATATTTACGTAAGAAGTTTATTTTAAAAGAATAAGTATGACACTTTTGCAAAGCATTTTTTCTAGTCCTTTAGGGGATATAGTAGCAGTAAGTTCTCCTAAGGGAATTTGCTATCTTATGTTTAAGGACCACCCTTTATTAAAAAAGGAAATAGAAGATTTAGAAAAAAGATATAACGCTAGTATTGTTTTAGGGGTAAATAGGCATATTGAGCTTTTGCAACAAGAGTTGGAAGCTTATTTTACTGGAGAGTTAACAAGGTTTAATACCTTATTGGATATATGCCCTAGTAGTTTACAGGATTTGGTATATGATCAATTACTTACCTTAGAGTACGGTCAGATAATTACCTATAAACAACAAGCTATGTTACTGGGTAAGCCTTCTAGTGTTCGTCCAATTGCTAGTGCTAATGCTAAAAATCGCATTATGATTTTAATTCCCTGCCACCGTGTTGTAGGTACTGATGGTAAATTAACGGGCTATGCTGGGGGACTTTATAGAAAGCAATATTTGATCGATTTGGAGACAAAAGCTTATCGATTGGAGCTTTGAAGTAGAAAAACATCCTTATGCAAACTCTTTTTTGTGTTTTTTAAAAGATAATATCAAAGTTATTTGCTTTTTAAAGAAGGGTAAGTTGTTAACAGTTAGTAGGTTGAGAAAAGGTTTGAAAATAAATAGAAAAGTCTTTGTATACTACATAAATTGTTGTAGTATTGCAGTGCTAGAAAAAACTGTTGTTTTCTAGTGCGTTCCTTAGACAGGCTTCCAATTCTGTTTAGGGAACTTTTTTTTTATACCTACTTCTGTTTTTTTATACCTATTAATTATTTATTATTGCACTCTAATTTGTTGAGTACTGCTTTATTTAAATAAAACACGAATCATTATCCATGGGGTTAATTATCCGTGTAAGAAAAAAATACTTTTAGATCACCTTAGTTCCTTTTTGTTTTTTCAGTGTCAATGCAAAGCCGAGTATAAGAAGGGCAAAAAACACTGGATAAAGGACTAAAAAGGTAGAATGAACAGCAGTTAAAGATAATCCCAATGCTAGAAAAATATGCAGGGACCCTACTACAATTGTTCCCACTGTTCCAATTGTAAAAAGCGGATGAAAATTTTTCATAGTAACTCTCTTATTAATAGTTAGTTGATTGTTGTATAGAGGCATTTAATTTCTAATAAAAGTACAAAAATACTTGAAAATAAAAAAATAAATCTAACTTGCTTAAGGCTCTTTTGTAGATATATTTGCGCCAATAGAAGGAAGCTCTAGACAATTAAAAGTAAAGATGCCAAAAAAGCCAAAAGACTGCTATGCGTTTTACTATTCATTGCTAATCTCTATCTGTTTGTTAGGTTTAAAACTTGGTGCTTTTGGAGTATTGTGAAATAGTATGCTAGTGAGGTGACTTACCTTTATCTTGACTATGTTGCTTTGTCAAGATGGTTTTTAGCTAACTTTTTACCTTAGTCTAACTTTTAATGTAATCTAAAAGTATTGTTTAACCTATGATAGACACTAAAGACAACCTACTTTATAACTCTATATATAATTATTTTAAAAATAATTCCCTACTTAGTGTATTGATAAACAATGCATAGGGTGCTATAGAGGAAATAACCTTTGAAACTACTGGGAAATATAGGTTTTATATTAAAAATTTGTCGTACTATTGCAGTGTTAGAAAAAACTGTTATTTTCTAATTGCGTTCCTTAGACAGGCTTCCAATTCTGTTTAGGGAACTTTTTTTTTATCCCTATGTGAAGTACAATTTTTATAGGTAATGATATGGACAAAAAAATCCCGCTTAAAAAAACGGGACTTTATATAATCGCAAAATTGAAATGTACTAAAATTCAAATTGAAATGTACATTTTTTTAAAAAATATAAAAGCTGTTTAAAAAGATTTTAAACAGCTTTTACCAATCATAATGTTTTTGCATTAAGAATAGCTTCTTCAGGGGTACGTCCTATCTCATCTCCAAAGGAACCTTGTATTGTGCCATCAAGTAATTCAATTGTAACGTTTACTGCGAAACCTCGATACATTTCATCACTACGCCATAATAATTTACATGGCTGAGCAATATTCATTTTGTAAGAAATATAATACTGCTCCCCAATAATTAAATCAAAAGGCTTCCTTTCTGATAAATCTAAAGGTCTAACACTCTTACTAACCCTGATTTCATGCTTTTTAAGTCTAGTCATAGATACATTTTTAACTAATCTAAACATACGTTTTATTTATTTTGTAACCAATTTTTAAAACAAAGTAAGGCTATCTTTTGGGTTACTTAGATTATAATTAGCTGTCAATACCTCAATCTTTTTCTTCCCTGGTTTACTAGTAGCGTTTGCTACACTCACGCGCTGCTCAATATTCATAGTATACCAACCACACTCCTTAGTAAATTCAGATAATACATCACTAGGATAACTACTCATTAAAAACTTACCTTCAGCTCTTTTAAGAGCCTCTAATAGGCTTACAAAGTCTTCCTTACTATATCCATCATAGTGTCCGCAATCGCTGTTAAAATAAGGTGGATCACAATAAATAAAGTCGTCCTTGTAATCTCTTGAGTTGATGATTCGTAATGCATCAGTATTTTCTATTTGTACATTCTGAATTCGTATAGCTAAGTCTTCTGTAAATGTCTCCCTTTTATTAGTTATCTTTTGACTTGTAGTCCCTTTTATTTTATCATATCCCCAAGAACCATCAAGCATTGAGCTAAATGATTGAGCAGACAAAACCCATATCGCCCAAGCGCGCTTTATCTTTGTAAACATATGAGGATTTTCATACACAACCGTTGCATCACGATGTAATGAACGACTATGTAAACTTATACGTACCATTTTCTCAAGTTCAATAAATTCATTTTGTACACATTCGTAAAAATTAATTAACTCCCTATTATAGTCATTAATTACTTCTACTTCTGAAGGCTTTTTACTCCAGAATATAGCACCTCCTCCTACAAAAGGCTCTATGTATGTAGTGTGTTTAGGAATTAAGGGTAAAATTTTAGAGACTAAATTCTGTTTACCACCATAATATGAAATAGGTGTTTTTATATCTTGTTTCATCTTGTTTTATCTTGTTTTATAATATACCTTTGCAGTTCTCACGATTATTCTAAAACACATAAACGCCAACAATAGAAGACTTATGTCCTCCAATGTTGGCGTTTTGTGCTAAATTATAATCGTGAGAAAATTTTAATTTATTGGAGGACTTTTATCCTCTTATTTCTTAGATAGTTAAATCTATATCTTCAAGTATTTTAGTTATTTGTAAATGTAAATCGATCAATACATCAGTATTGCTTTGACTGTATGAGTAGATAGTTAGAGACATCTGAAAAGTTTCTACATAATACCCACCTGAAGCAAATTCTACTTCATCCTTTTTTAAGGAAAAACCTATATAATCAGGAAGTTTACCTGCGATATTGGAGTATTCAAATGTATAAGTACAACCTTGATATACCCCTTCTAAAATTGTTTTAATTTCTTGTTTCTTAATTACTAACTCCATTTTAAATAGATTTTTATTAATATCAATGTAAGTTTTTAATTATACACTTCTTATTTATCTAATGAAGCTACTACTTCTACACATTTATTAAACAACCTCTCAATAATCACTGAAAACCCTTCCTCATACCCTGAAACATTTAAATTGAATTGACTTCCATTAGAATAGTACCCGCCTGAAATAGAAGCCTTTTCACTATGCGCCGAAAACCCAACAAACTCAATCGGATTATCACCAACCTTATTGTATTCTAATGAAACTTCAAATCCAGCTTCTATACCATGTAGAACCGTCCTCACTTCTTGCATTTTAACTTTTAAATTCATTTTAATTTCTTTTTTTATTCTACCATTATTCCATTAATAAACCTCATACCATTCTTAACTCCTGTGAAGCCGATACCATTAGCACCATTCTTTCCCATAGCCCATAGTAAATCAGTTGCAATAACAATACCTCTACCATTATAGGACTCTAGTACTACATCTTTATCTCCTCCATTTAGTAAAATACCTCCTTTAGCACTCAAAGCTTTACCATTTGCAGATTCTAGATACAAACTAGAATACCCCACATTTTGTGAACTCATACCCGAACTCTTTATCTCCATTAAGTTGTATATCTCTCCCCACTTCTGCGCTCCAGTTGTATCAATACTTCCTATTTCCTTAGGCCCTACTAAAAATCTTACATCGATACCGCCACCTCCTAACTTCATAACTGACTTGGTGTTTGTATACATTAATTTCTCAGTAGATATAAAGTCTCCTGAAATAGAAAAGGAAGCTATTTTCCCACTCCTAGCATTGACAGTTCCATCTATCTCTGCATTCATGGCTACTAACTTACCACTTGTATCTACTCTAAACGGAGCTGTTTTTCGATTTTCAAAACTTAAACCTGCCCAAAAAGCAACATTACTTGATTGACCTACATCTCTAACTCCTGTAATTCCGGCTGTATCTACATTACCTTGCCCCACCCTTAGAGTACCTGTTGCTATAGTATTTCCATCAATTGTAGTTGATAAAAAATCAAATAACTTATCTACCTGAGTCATATCATAAACTGTGGAATAAGCTATGTCGTAATTAATAGGGCTTGAAATAGTTCCTTTAGGCCCAGTCCAAGCAACGTGACCTAAAGAAGAAAAAGTACCTCCAACTCCACAAGTATGTTTATACATATATGTTTCAAATTTACCAGTACCTTCTTGAGAAGTCAACCATTTTATAATTCGCCCATTCCCAGTCAGATTCTCATAATTACTAATCCTATGACCTACAGGGAACTTCGCAATAATTTTATGGATAAAAACAGCGTTTGGTCGAGACTGGATACCTTGATAATATCCGCCATTCCTCCAATCCTCACTAGTACCATTGTTGACTAATCTTAACATAAATGCAGATTTGGTAGGCGCATCTTCACTTCTTAACACACGATACAAGGTTGCAGATGTAGAACCACCATATGTTGTAATCCCATTATAAGATGTGCTAAAATCAGCATCCTTATATACCATCACTCCATCACCAAGCGGCTCTCCATTAGCCCCATCAACACCTTTAGGACCTGTAGCACCAATATCTCCTTTTTCCCCTTTTATTTGAGACCATTTATACAATGAAGGATTTGTCGAATCTGCCTGAGTAAAATCAGTATAGGTGCCAATATATGTCTTACCTATACTAACTGTTGTTGAGAATCCTACAGTACCATTTGCATTTGTAGCCCATGCGAAATGAGTATACGAAGTCCTTCCATCAGCACCTTTAGATCCAGGTATTCCTTGATCTCCATTCTTACCAAAAGGCATAGCTCCAGACCATACACTACTTCCTTTCTTTTGACGCATATATCTATCTCCATCTCTATATAGAGAGTGCCAAGAACTGATTCCATCAACTGAATATTCAATATAAATTTCTTGATCGGAAATCTTACTTTCTATATCTTCATACGCTGGACTCCAGGGAGTAGCCACATTTCCTTTTTCAATTTTTACGTTATGGAATTCTGTCTTTATTCTTTTCCCCTGACTCTCAAGCTGACCAAATGCAGAATAAATAAGAATATAATAAGAGGTTAAATCAGTTGTTAAATTTATCGTCTTACTAACCTTATATCTATCACCTTTCTTCATTTTGATAAAATCTAAATAAGGCACCCTAGCAATTGAAATAAAATTATTATTATTATAAAACCCAATTTCTCCTGTAGCTTGATTAGAAATAGTCATCCCTTCTATACTTTCTAATAATTCTACTTCATAAGATATAGTATAAAATCCTTTAGTATCAAACACTTTATTTGTATCATTAATTCCTAGAAATTGTTTTGCCCAACACTCTACATGATAGTTATTATTATACAACTTAGTAAGTATATCTGATGAATTCTTGATATCCGACACATACATATCTGCTAATAGATTCCTTCCACCAACTTCAATTTCACCAATACCATCTTTCACTGCTTTTTCTATTGTATCTAAAGCAGGTGAGTTATTAGAAAAAGTAATTTTACCTTTTATCTCCCCAGTATCTAGGTCAAAGTATGTATTTCCATCTTGAGAGCTAATTCTACCTGTGGTAATTTCACGGCCATTGATTGTGGTAAACCCATTTGAAAGCCTTAGTTTTCTATACCCATCAGTAACACTAGACAAATAGCCTGCTTCAAAATGAAAGAAGGCAGGATCTTCATCTACTTTTAATGCTGTTGGAAATACAAATACAGATGCATTTTGTCCAATCTTTTGTGCCTTGATATAAATGAAATTAAAGCCTTGAGTGATACCATTAAAAGAAGCTGCAGGAATATTCCAAGTTCGTGGTTTATCTTCTATAGTATAATGAGTTATTTGCCCTTTAGTATTCTTAAGAGTCGTGTTATTATCTTCAACCATTAGAGTTAGATCCTCTAAAGTAAATTGTTGCTCTCTAGCTCCAACAGACAACATCTTAGTTTCGATGGACAAAGGCTTTATTTTACCTGAATCAAAGTATCCCTCATTATCAAATACATTTTCTTGAATTTCTTGAGAAAACTCATAGTTTCGTTTAATACCAAGATTAAAGTCTCTTTGGGTATCTTTTAATTCTTGCTCTTTTTTATTCTTGTCAATATAATCCCTAATAATACTTTGTTGTTGAATTTCTTCAGCAATGGAGAACTCCACTACAAATGGATTCTGTAAGTCTTTAGATATCGAAACTACTCTAATATGATCATCAAGACCAAAATCAGAATCAATAAACTTAATAGTATTACCAAGTTGTAAATCTATATTCTGCTCTTCAAAGTATATTGGATCTCCTTGCACTTCGTATTGTAATCGAGGTATACTGTTTTGATCTAAATACTCAATAGCTTTCTCCTTTAACTCAAGTTCAGCCTTTTTTATATATAATTCAGGCATTACGATATCTGTAATTACATACTCATCACCAACTGCAGGTTTTAATAAGTTGTTTGGTAACTCATAAGCTTTCTCATCTTTATGCTTAAGCAATACAAACTCCTTTTTACTATGGTTATAGCCAGCTTTGGCAATTTCAAATGTATATCCTGCTAATTGTCCTGTATTAAAAGTAACTTTTGCAGAAGTACCTGGTAACAAAATTGGCTGCTCTTCTCCATGTATAGTAGTCTTACCATTTAGGTCAAAATCCATTGTATTATCTGCAAACTTTAAAACATCGTTAGAGAATACTTGAGTAACCTTTCCTTTCCTACGAGGATAGATATCATCGTAAGTCATTGCATATTCAATAACTCCAAACTTGTTTACATTTTTTTCTAAGAAAGGCACATCCATTTTTAGTTTAGAGGAACCATATTTATATTGAGCTGGAATGTTTCTAGACGAACCTTGAGCATATAATTTAGTAATGACATTAGATGAGTCAATGGTTGTTCTATTAATAGATCTTAATCCTTGACTTTGTCCATATTTCAATGATAAACCACTAACTTCTTGTTTTTTAGTTAAGTGAATAGTTTTATCTCCATCTATCCAATATTCAGTTTCAAACTCCTCTGCACACATGGACAAAGCAGCCAATATATTATGAGAACTAAAGCTTATGTTTTTAGGCTCTAATTCTTCTGCTCGGCCAACCTTCCAAGTTCCACCGTCTTTATTAGCATTTAAAACAAGGTGTTTTAAGATAGTCAATGGGTCTCCCATTATGGCATGTTCCAATTCTGTTAGCTCATTATTACTGTTTAATCCAAAAACTAAAAGCTTGTTTAAATCGTATTTAAAAGACTCAAAAGCCAAGTCATAAACATAATTAATGGTTGATACTTTTTGAACATTAGGTTCTTGATTTAGAACATAGGTAGTTCCATAGACACTAACAGTATCCCCAATATGAAATGCAACATAATTAGGAAGAGTAAAATTCATCTGTACAACTTCTTCTCCCATAATTGTAGAGTTCAAAGAACCAGTAGGAGATACTGTTGCCACTTCTATGTTATTTCTTTTGATTGTATAATTCATTTTACTTGTAGTATTAATTCAAAGTTCACAAAAACTCTTTCTACGTTTTTTAATCTTTTTCTTAGTTTCTGAAAATTAGAGGTTCGTTTATAAAACACATCATAGGTCATACTATGATCATAAATAAAAAGCTTTTGATATCCTGGCTTTGTTAACTCCTTGAAAAAGGCATTATAGTTGCTCCAGAAAACAGTATCATTATTAGCAAGGAAAGCACATTTTAATACAACCTCTTTGTCTTTAAAAAAGACTTTATTTACTTGATATTCTATACCATTTTGGTCCTGCCAATCATTAGCTAATAACTCTTTTCTTTCGGGGTACTCTAATAGATTTTGAGTACCCGTTTGAATCCTAAGTCCAAATACATTTTTTAATGATCTAGTATTTAAGGTGTCCATATTCCTGCTGATTTTAATATTCCATCTTTGTTTTTAGGCTTAATAGTAATTAATGTTTCTACAGCCTTGGCAGTTCTATCTGTATTAACTGCAGTTGCCCTGGTGTTGATTTCAATCTTCATTTGTAATTCAACCTGTTTAGATAACACTTCCAAATGACTCATGAACCCTTTATTTAAAATTGAATTAGTCTCAAGCTGAGCTAACCTCCAACCACCCATTTGTCCTGCTAATAGATCTGCTTGCGTTTCACTCATTCCTTTTATAGCCCCTTTCAAAGAATTACTAGATTCGGAACCAGGAGTAGTAAAGTCTATTCCTGTTTTATTTAAGGCATCAAGAGTTTTTTGAGTATCATTTACAATATCCATATACATTTCACGGATCTTATCAGCATCTGTCTCGCTCAATTCTCCATCCTCCATCATTTCAGCCATTTCTTTTTGAAGGTCTTTGATACCTTCTGCCATTGAGTCTGTAAGCATTCCTTGAAGTATAGCATTCCTAAGCATCTCCTCAATATCTTCGGAAAAGTCTTCAAAATCCTTTTTACCTTCTAAAACACCTTTACGAATTGTATCTGCTATTCCATTAACTGTACTACCAGTCATAGCTTCATAATAAGCTTGCTGAGTTTCCTCAATAGCTCCTTGGACATCTTTAAGCTCCTCCTTTAACTTTTTCAGCTCTTCAAACCAAACAAGCGTATCACCTTCAAGTTTGTTTTCACTATAAAGCTTTTCAAGATCATCAAAATCTAACCCCATTAAATCACCCCATGTGGTTTTGGTTGTAGAACGCCAAAAGCTTTTAGACCTCCAACGATCAACGATATAACTTCCATTGTTTTGAAGGTTCTCAAGTTGTTCATTGATTTGCTTTTCTATTTCAGGAATTTGCTTCTGCAGCTCATCTAATTCCTTTTGATAGTTACTAGCCTCAAACCCTGATCGGTTAATACTATCAAATCTTCGTTGGCGCAAAAGAGCTTGATACTCTAACTCACCACGGTACACATCCATTTGCCACTTTCTGAACTCCTGGTATGCTTTTTTTTGCTGAGCGACAATCCCACCCCATATTTGAGCAATTGCACCTGCCACTTCTAGACCCGCTCCAATAGCTTCCATTGTTGAATTGCCACCTGCAGCTCCAGAATCCTTTATTCCTTTTCCAAGATCAGAAACTGTTTTACTTACTAGTTCAACTATCCTTAAACCTTCACCTAATATTCCAAACAACTGGGACATTTCTGGATTGATATCTGATAACCCGTTAGAGATATTTATAAATTGATCTCCTATAAAACCTAAGTCTTGCCCAATGGCTCCAATACGATCTAAACTTAATGAAGCGAGGCGATTTTCTAGCAAACCTATTTCAACATCTATTTCTGCCACATTTTTCACAAACTCCTTAATTGCATCTCCATTTTTATCAGTCAAAGACTTTTTATCATCTTTAAGCTGATTTATTCTAGCTCTTGTTTGTTCTAATTGGCTATCTATAATTGCTGTTGCGCCAACTCCAATATTTCTCCCGTTTTGTGCAAAAGGCAGTTTATTAGTTAAGTCTTTGATTATCTCATTAACCGCTTGTCGTTGCTCTTGAGATATGTTCTTGTTCGCTTCTAAGAACTTTGTAAGCTCTTTTATTTGCTTTTCAATTTGACTCCTAGTGGCAGTACTAATAACATCCAAAGCCCTGGTGTAATCTCCTGAGTTATTTAATAGATCAGTTGCTAATGCATCAAACTCTTTTCGCATTTCTTTTGATAAACTACCTTGTCTTTGCTTAAGCTCTTCTCCAGCATACTTAGATTGAAGACCTAGATTCATTTTAGCATATTTCTCTTTAATAGCAAGAATCTGTTGCTCAGTGGTTGCTGTTAGATTATAAAGTTCTGCATAACCTTCCCTTTCAATTTCAGCTTTATTATCTGTATACTCAATAAGCATTTGTGTAAGCATTGCATATCTGCTTTTTTGCTCTTCACTCATGTCTTTTACGTTGATTTTATCAAGTTCACTGTTTAATAAATCAATGTATTCTTGTTGGTTATTTATTAAATGAGAATATGTCTCTTTTGCATAACTTTCGCTAGTCTTGGCTTTATATGATTCATAAGACTCATAGTCTTTTTTAGCCTCTTCTAGTTGCTTTTTTAAACTATCTGTATCACTTGCATACTTAACTATTGACACTTCTTGTTGCTCTAGAGAATCTATTCGCTCTAGATCCTTTAATTCTAGTTTAGCTTTTATAGCCTCATCTCTAAGTTTAGAATATCGCTGTTCTATTTCAAGTAATGTTTTTTGCAATCCATTAAGTCTATTTTTAGCTAAAGTATCTTCAGCATTTTGAATAGCAGATAGAGCTTTTATCTTATCCTCAAAAGCTTTGGTGTTAACTTTATCTAAGTTCTTGTCATCAGGCTTTACTTTATACTTTTCAGCTAGCTCGGATGCTTTCTTTTGTAAGTCAAATGAAGCTTCAAGCATACCATTATCAGATACTTGTTGTTTTCTAAAATCTTTAAGGTTATCCTGAATAACATTACTATAACTTGATATAGCTACTAAGAACTCAGCTTCTGTAGGTAATCCTATAATACCTAGAATCTCTGTTTCAGATATATCTCTTTTAGTTTCACCTATATCAATACCTAATCCCTTCCAAATACTTTCAAATCCTTTATTTGACATATCCTGAAGCTTCTCGTACCAGGTTAAGTCACCTGTTGATAAAGCCATGATTTGTTCCAACAACTTCTTTTGTTTTTCTAAAGAAATCATATAAGATGCTTCAGCCTGACTTTTTACATTCAGATATTCAATATAATTATCTACATTAGCAATAATCTTATTTTCAAGTTCTACATAGTCCTTAACTGAACCAAGAGTAGAACCGAACTCCAAATTATAATCATTCACTGCCTTTTTCTTATCTTGATCGGATAAAGCAACTTGCTCATTGGTTTTAGCAAGAAGTTGTAATTTGGCAATTTTATCCCCATACATTTGATTAGCTTTTTTACCAATCTCTTGGTTCCTAACTAGCTCATCAGAAGACAAACCTATTGATTTACTGATTTTATCCCAATTGGCTATTAATTCACCTATTAAAACGATTGCTACACCAATACCTGATGCTAGAAGTGCTACTTTGAATCCTTTCAAAGCCCCAGTTGACTCCCCAACAGCTTTAGCGTACAATCCTTTTAAATATGTAAGTGTTTTTGTAGCAATCGAATCCTTTCTAGCTAATTCTAATTGTATGGTCTGTAGGCCTTGTAATAAGGATAGTGTAGATGTAATCTTAACTAGGGTAAGCTCTAAGTTTTTTTGTTCACTACCAAACAAAGCACTAGCACTTTGAGCCAAGGCATAACCACTTGCAATTCCTTTAGTAGCACGAATCAAAGTGTCCAAATTACTTGATGCTGATGCAGAAAATCGAACTTCTTCATTTACTGTTGATAAAGCCCCAGCTAATTGCTTTGCTTCAGCTGACAATTCACGATATTGGCTTGTATTCTCTTTACCTTGTATGCGTAAATTTGCCATCTGTTGCACTAGGTCTGCAAGTTGTCCTTTTAAACCTTTCACACTTTCAACAGCTTCTGTTGTAATAGCATTTCCTAATTCATCAAAACCTGTTTTACCTGCTGAGTTAAATTGTTTAATCCTATTTTCTAGATCTTCAATATTTCTATTAAGCGTAACTATGTTTTTTGCATCAGTTTCAGTTGACAATTGGTCTTTAAACACTATTAAAGCATCTGTCATTTGACTTATTGAATTACCTGTAGCATCATATTCCTCTATATTTCTACCAAGTAGTTGATTAGCTGAATTGATATCATCTTGGATGGATAATAAAGCATCATTATCTCCTAAACTATTTAATCGTGCATTAACAAAATCAATAACAATCCCTAATTGTTCAAATTCATTATCTACTTTATTAATTCTATCAGATAGCAGCTCTAACTCTTCTGAAGAAGCAAAAGAAGGAGTGAATGTCTTATCTGAGATACTGTCTATTAAGCGTCCAGCTTCTTCTAACTTAACAGTGTCTATCGTAAGTGGCTCTTTTGCGTTTGCTTTACTTATTAAGTTTTCAAGAGACTGTGTTAACTCTTTTATTTTGAATTCATAAACACTAATCTGTGTTGGATCAGTCGCTGATTGCATCATTTCTTTAAGGCCACTTATAGAGTTAGTATAAGTATCATACGCACGTTGCTGCTCTTTAGTTAGCTTGACATTAAGAGCCATAGCGTTACTAGCCTCAAGTTGAGTATTAATATAGTCCCTAAAGTTATTTTCAGCTCTTAATACTGTGTTATCAATCCCTTCTAAACCTTTTTGTACTTGACTTGCTTGCTCAAGTAATTCGGGTGAATTAATAATAAATTCTAACTCTATTGGCTCTTCGTTCATAACTAAAATTTTACATACCAAACCACGATGCTAATTCTTCATCGGATTCAAATTCTTTTGCTTGTTTTATACTTTTTTTGACTTTAGGCGCATCTGCCAACATAATAGTAAGTTCTATTAGGGTGCATTGAAGAATTTCTTTTTTCGACCAACCTGTTTTTTCAGCAAAAAGGTAGATTAGTCCAAAGACGCTATGGAAGCTTTCACTTGTTAACTCGTCTTCTGATCTTGACTCAGATTCATCGGAGTTGTAATCTTCATCGCTCTGATTGATCTGATAGTACTCATAAAATCCTCTATGCCTGAATAAAGAATTGAGATCTTTAATAAATAACTAACTTCTTTGGAGCTTAATCTAGTCCGTATGATATAGCTAAGTATAGGAGATAACCAGTATAGATAATCTTTATCCAACATTGCATAAGCAACTATCCTAGATACCTTCTTTCGATGTTTTAATAGTAAATCATAAGCCTGAGCTACAGTTAATTCTTTCGATGGATCAATATCCATTAAACTAAATAGTCTACTTATTTTTAGAAGCGTTGATAACTTCAAGTCTTTTATCTCCAAGTTTATTTTACGTACAATAAACAAAGTGATTACCTGTAAAAAAAGAGGTGCAGGTATTGGTACCTTAACACCTCTTTTAAGTAATATATTTGCTGCTTTTAATTCCTGATCCATATTATGGAGTTTTAGTTCCAATCAAAACAGGAGACTTACCAGCACCAGGAGACATTGGCTTTAACGTTACCTCTAATAGGGCCATGCCATCATGAATAAACTTTGCATTATATTTAGTCGTTACTCTACATTTAGGAAAATGGAATGGCATACCCGTATTTGTGATTAGTTCGATAGCTAAATAAATGCTTTCAGTATTAGTACTTTCTGCGTACTGCCCATTAACTATAGTACCACCTTTTAGCTTAACTAATGTTTCAGGCGAATAATCAAAAGTTGAAAATTTTATTTGTTTTGCTCCTTTTTGGACGAAGATCTCGATAGGATCCTCTTCCTGATCACAATACTCTTCAGTAATTTGAGGATCATCCTCTGTAAATTCAACGGAGTTCTTATAAGTTCTACACAATTCTTCTAATTGTTCTGGCATCGATCCATCCGCTGTCACTTCTCCAGCATTCAAGACTTTCAGTCCATATGTTCTTTTTTCAGACATTTTAAATACTCTTTAAATTATGTTTAATGATTTTACTTTTCTTCAGCCTCAATAGTTTCTGAGTCCTGTGAACTACCATCTCCTGGACTAGATTGCTCTTCATCAGTTGATGTGTTCGTGCCTTCTTCAGTAGCTTCTTTATGATTCTCTATTTCAGATTCCTTTTCCACAATAGCTTGCCTCAATTTCTCTAGGCCCATATTGTAGCGAGGCTTATTATTATAGAGCTTTTCATATTTTTCAGACAACTGTATTCGCTCATTATCTACTTCCTTAGATTCTAACTTAATAGCATCGTTTGTTTTTCTTTGATAGAAGTACACCGATTTATTCTTTTGTAAATTAGAATGAGTAATTGCTCTTTCTTTATCCGTGAAACCTTGACCATCTGTTGTCAAGTGAATTGCATCAAGATTATGAATACGCATCATTTCTTGTGCTTTGTCTTCTAGTTCTTCTCTTGTTTTCATCTTTAAAAATTAAGTACGTTGTAGTTAAGCCCTACACCGATATAGGGTTGAGTTACGAGTTGATTATTATTAATAGCTACTGCATAACCTGTCGATACTCCTATGCCAAACCTTCGTTGTGACTTTTCTTGTAGTGTGAAAGAATTAAGTCCTTTTATTGTGACTCGTGGATCATCTGAGTATATATCTATATAACTCTCTTTAGGACCTAAAATCCATGTCCTTTTACTATATCTTGCTACGTTTAGTTTAACCTTATAGTTTAGATCTAGTAGTTGCTCTTGTGGCTTGTATAACAGAGATAAATACTTGTCTTGATAAGTTACAGTACCATCTTGTTGGTTCACGAGCTGTAGGGTAGCATCCAGTTCTGCATTTACTTTTGTCACCTGTTTTATCTGAGATATAGATATTTGTAAAGCCGTAGCCAAAGAATCTGCATATTGACTAGTTATTGCTAGTCGCTTTTCTAATTCTGTATCCTTTATTTTCTTTTCGACAAAAACAGTATGTTTAATGCTATCTCTGATGTACTCTTTTACCACTTCATTTTTACCTGAAGAAGTAAGAAGTTCTTTGTATTGTACTTGTCGCTCTTTATTCTCATTATATTGCTTAAACGCAAATACACAGAGTGTGATTGATATACAAGTCAGTACTATAATTATCAAGTTCTTCATTTTAATATCTTGTTAACTAATTGTTGGGTTTTTGATCTATATAGACTATCGGTGACAGTCTGTTGTTCTTCTAATTTGATTGCTTTTTCTTTATAGAAAATCATATCTTCATAAAGCAAGATTCGATCTTGTCGTTCTTGGAGAATAAGGCTGTATAATTGCTTTCTTTCTGCTTCACAATCATCGACACTTTCCTCTCGTTTATAAAATACACTGATCAGCATACCTCCGAATAACACTAATAATCCTATCAAAAATGCAATCATAACAGCCTTAGGATATTTTTGGATTTCTTCTATAGAAAAAGGCTTGGGTAATTCAGGAGTTGGTTTCATGCTATAAATTGATTTCTTTAAGCCAGTCTGTTACTTCAAAGGATGGACATTCTTTTGTCCATTCATTAGGAGTGATGATCCCATCCCCATTTAGATCGGGGCTAAGGTCCCTATGTCCAACTATTTTAGCATTTGGGAATAACTGTTTTGCTTTTCTAACTTCTTGTTCTAAAGCTGTCTTTTGCGCTTGTGTTCTATTATCTAAACCTCCTTGGCCTCCAATATAACTAATGTGATAAGCTCTCGAATTAAACCCTTGGACACCATTAGTTATCTTATCAGGAGTAGCGAGTGTAACTACATTACCATTAGCCTCTATTAGTTTATGGTATCCTGGAGACTTCCAACCAAGTGTGTTCCTCCAAAAGTTTTTGATAACTTCTACACTTTGAGTTTGTGGTGCACCTGTACAATGCACCACAATTAGGTCAACCTGCCTCATTAAACACTCATTGCTTGCATTAACACACCAACTCCCTCATAACCTTTACGTCTTGCACGTCCACCACAACGAACTAAGAAGGAATAAATATCCCCGTAGTATGTTGGGTCTCCAATATTTTCAAAAGCTTCAGTAGTTCCTATTGCTTTCTCAAGAGTTAGAGAGTTCCAAAATAAGCATCCTTCAGAGTCGTTAGCCTCGTTAACCGAACCGAATGCTTTAAATGTTTTGTCTTCTCCTAAAATATATACGCTTGAACGTTCTAAGATTTGCCACCCTTGAACCTTATATATTACCCCAGCTCTTCTCTCAGCTTCTGATGTAGCTTGCATGTAAGTTGCAGTAGTAGGAGAATCAGCAGGAAACATTTGTGCGACAGCATCTGGAGTAAGAAGTGCAAACATCTTACCTTCTGTCCAAGCTTTTTGCTTCATCATGAAAGTCTTCATAGTTTGAAGATCCTTTAAAGAATAAGCTTTTCGCTTACCAGTTGCTCCAGACAAAGTTGCGTCTACTATAATAGAAGAATCTGTAAGGATAATATTGCTTTTTGGCAGCTCTTTACTATCTCCAACAGGTGATACGACAAAATTTGTTAACATCCCTTCTGCTACCTCTTCACTTAAATTGGCTACATCTTGATCTAAAATACTTCTGCGTTTTTCGTATGATAACTCCTTAGTATCAGCATTAGAGATTCTAACAGGATCTGTAGTATACTCATCGATTTGATAGAGAACTTCTGAATCTTTTCTTTCTTGTACTTGTGCAGGTAGAGAGCTTCTGTTTTTCACTACTTTACTTGGCGCACCTGCTTGTGGTAGATGTACAATTCTACCATTAATAATATTGTCAGAAGACACATCACTTACGTGGTTAAGAAAAGAATTGTCTTCTAATAACTTCTCCTGTATCGTCTCTGCCCATACTTCAACTTGTAATCCCATCTTGTATTGTATTTAATTATTGATTAGGTTCTTTTCCAAAATGCATTTTAAAACGCTCTTTAAAATACTCTGGGTGATCTGATTTAAGAGTCATTAAATACCCTCCTTTATCCAATTCACTCCAACTCATTTTATCAAATGAGGATAATGTAGCTTGTTTTGTCTCTAGCTTATCAGCAATGTTCTTACGTTTTGGTAATGCCTTTAATAACTTTGTACCTTGGGCAAACCCTGAAGTAGCTACCATTTCCTCAATTGGTTTACGTCCTTGTTCATCAAGTCTACCATCCTTGACTGCGGATTCAATCTCTTGATCGAACTCAGCCTTAAGTTGAAGCTCTTTCTCTTGAACTAATTTTTCGTTTGCTGATTTTAAGGCAATTACTTCTTGTCCTTTAGCTGTTAGTTTTAACTCTAAATCTTTTACTGCGCCTAAGACATCTGTTTCGGACGCGCTATCACTTAATTGTAGGTGTTTAATTACTTCCTTCATTACTTGTGGTTTATTTATGGTTCTATTTTGTGCAGATAAACACAACTCATTTATTTGTTCTTTACTCAGTGCTATTCCTTTTTGATCGTACAATATTATTGTATTAGCATTGGATGGAACTGCTACGAAACTAATCTCCTTTAATTCACATTTAATCAAGACTAATTCCCCATCTATCAGGACAAAGTCTTCATCTCTAAAGTCGAATCCCATCGAGGTTCCTACAATAACTCCAGCGTTAATCTTTCGGATTACCTCTAACCCATCTTTATCTTGAGTGTCAAATTCAGGAGTACCTGTGAACAGGTGTCCTTTGAATTTTAAGTCCTTCCAAAGCCCTAATACATCTTTTGTATTATTCTTATGATCATTTAAGCAAATAGGATTACCCATGAATCTTTCTAGGGATATTCCTGTATTAAGGATTTTAAACCCATAATTATTTATTTTATTCTCGTCATTTAAGACATACGGCTTGCTCATCTCTTTTGTCTTTTCCCTTGTTTGTTGATGCAAATATTTAGCGAAAAAAACACTCTCAAAAGTTGGCAATCTATGATACCCTAAATCCAAGGGTATCATACTCTGAATATTGGGGTATCATACTTTATCAGCTTTCACACACCTACTTATTACAGCACTTTTGTAAAAAAATAAGAGAGTATGGCAAGAATGACAAAAGAGGAACAGGAGAAAAAAAAGGAACATGCAAAGCTGTTGTACATCAAAGAAAACATCGATTCCCAAAAGGAAATTGCTGATCGCGTTGGAGTCTCTGAACGCACAATTTCTAGATGGATAGATCAAGAAGCTTGGAGAAAGCTTAAAAGAAATATTCTTCTTACTAGAGAAGAACAGATGATCAACCTAATGGATGAACTCGCAGAGATAAACGAATCAATTAAGAACAAGAAAGAAGGAGCACGTTTCGCAGATCACAAAGAAGCTCAGGTTCGTCGGCAGTTAGTTAAGGATATCAAAGACCTTGAAACAAAAGCAATGCTTCCAGAGATTATCAATTCACTTACACAGTTCTTAGACTTTGTAAGAAGGCAAGATATTGATGATACTAAGCTGTTAGCAGGTTATGTTGATCACTTTATTAAAGAAAAACTTAGAGGATGATACCAGTAACTAGAATGCAGTCAAGAGAAGATAAGGTCGCACTAGACTTCTGGACCGAATATTACAAGTCTTTACAAAATACAGAAGTTGTAGACTCATCTGAACCTGAAGAAGAAAAAAGAAAGCGTATTAATCGCCTTGAAGCTGACCCTGAAGAGTGGTTTAAATACTATTTCGAAAAGTATTGCACTGCTGAACCAATGCCATTCCATAAGAAATCAACCAAAAGAGTTATAGGTAATCCTGAATGGTACGAAGTACGTCCTTGGTCTAGGGAGATGTCTAAAAGTGGACGAACAATGCTTGAGATGCTATATCTGCATTGCACAGGTAAAAAGCGATTCACGTTCATGATTTCCGCAACTAAAGATGCAGCTGAGAGATTATTAAAACCTTATAAATTGGCTTTTGAAAAAAACCCTAGGCTAAGAAATGATTACGGTGACCAGGTATCTTATGGTAGTTGGACATCAAGCGATTTTACAACAAAAATGGGTTCAAGGTTTATTGCTGTAGGTGCAGGACAAGCCCCACGTGGTGCAAGGGAGGAAGAGTTAAGACCTGACTCTATTATTATGGATGACTTTGATACAGATGAGGAATGTCGCAACCCTGATTTGATTGATAATAAATGGAAGTGGTTTGAACAAGCCGTGTATGGTACCAGGTCTATTTCTAATCCAATGTTAGTTATTTTCAATGGAAACATAATAGCAGAAAACTGCTGTATTAAAAAAGCTATGGAAGTAGCTGACTTCTTTGAAATAGTTAACATCAGGGATAAGGATGGGAAAAGTAGTTGGCCCACAAAAAATACTGAAGAAATGATTGACAGGGTTCTTTCCAAAATATCTAAAGAAAGTGCCCAAAAGGAATACTATAATAACCCAATAACTATGGGTAAGGTGTTTGAAAAATTAAGGTATGGTAAAATGCGACCGATCAAAGACTATAAATGGTTAATCGCATATACAGATCCAAGTTACAAGAAAAATGGAGATACTAAAGCTACAGCACTAATTGGTAAATGGAAAGATGAATATCATGTTTTAAGAATGTATTGTGGACACGTTAGCACTGCACAAATGCTAGATTGGCAATACGATATTCTAAACTATGTAAACGATAGAGTTCCTGTGTATTTTATTATTGAATGGCCATGGATCGATGACATGTTAAAACAAGAAATTAAACTAGCTAATAAAAGACATGGCATCACTCTAGCATTAAAAGCAGACGACCGTAAAAAACCAGAGAAATACTATCGAATAGAAGCAAACCTAGAGCCTTTAAACCGAAATGGCAAGCTAATATTTAACGAAGCCATTAAAGACACTGATGGGATGAAAGAAACGGAATTTCAATTTCTAGCCTTATCACCTAAATCAAGAGCTCATGATGATGCCCCTGATGGTGTCGAAGGTGGTGTTTGGAGTGCTAATAACAAAGCAAAACAAAGTGCAGGACCTCCTAAGATTTACAAACCAGTACAGAACCAAAAACGATATTAAAATGTATAAAGAATATTTATCTATTGATGAGTTTAAAACTCATGCAAGAAGCGAGGAAATAAATGCAATAATCCGTGGAGATGAAACAATAGCATTAGCATCCATTGATATTGCTATTGAATTTGTCTCAAGTAAACTGATGAAGCAATATGATACAGATAAGATATTTTCAGAAATAGGAAACAAGCGAAATCCCTTAGTTCTTAAAACTGTTAAGGATATTGCTCTTTGGGAGCTTATTGGTTTATGTAATCCTTCGATTGACTATAATGACAAGAAATTTAGATACGAAGAATCTGTATCCTGGTTAACTGCAGTATATAAAGGAATGCCTACCAAATTACCTAGAATTGAAGAACCTGAAGATAGATCAAGTTCTTTTTCTTGGAATTCAAATCCCAAACGAACTAATCATTACTAATTATGGCACGTACATTAAAGAATAAAAGGAACAAACTATACGGTAAAAGTTTAAAAATAAGTCAAACATTAATAGTAAAACCCCCTCAAAGGAATATTACTGGTATTGATCGATGGAAAAGCGCAATGCAACAGGCAGACAGAGGCAGAAGAGCAAATCTAATCGAATTATATGATAACCTATTAATTGATACAGTTCTTTCAGATGCAGTGGGTAAAAGGATTCGAGCAATCACTAATAGTGATATTGTATTTCAAAAAAATGGTAAAGAGATTGAGCCCATCATGGACTTAATCGACACGCCAGCATTTGAAGAACTATTAGAAGAGTGTATGAAGACTAAGTTCTATGGCAAGTCAATCATTGAGCTTGACTTCTCAACAGGTTTTAAAATTACGTCTATCGATAGAAGGCATCTAAACACTGAAACAAAACAAATACTAGTTAATCAATACGATACTAATGGTGTTAGTTACGCTGAGCAAAATGATTTCATCTTAAATCTAGGAAAGGATAACGATTTAGGTATATTTCTAAACACTGCCCCACATGCTATTTTTAAAAGAAATGGAGGAGCAGACTACGCTCAATTTTGTGAGTTATTTGGAATACCAATGCTTGCAGGGTTATACGACCCAAACGACGAGGCGGGTCGTCAAGAAATGGAAAATGCCTTTGCAAATCGTGGTTCTGGAGGCTCAGTTGTTATGAGTAAAGAATCAGACATCAAAACAATTGGAAACTCACAGTCAGGAAATGTAGATATACATGACCGTTTCTTAAAGAGATGTGATGAACAGATACTAATTGGTATTGTTGGGCAAACAATGACAACCCTTGATGGTTCATCCTATTCTCAAGGGAAAGTTCATGCCGATGTAGAGAATGAAATAAATAAAGCAGATAGAAGATTTATTCAAAGAATCTTAAATTTTGAATTATTACCAAGATTAGCAAAAAGAGGGTACCCTGTGGAAGGTGGCTGGTTCTCGTTTCCTGAAAAAGAAAAAGCTCTATCAAAAAAAGAACAACTAGAAATTGCTATTGAAGTTGACAATAGAACTGAATATGGTATAGATGAAAAGTATTGGTATGAAAATTTTGGACTTCCTAAAGGTAGTCTTAAAAAGGAAAAAGCTCCTAAAGTTCTTATTGAAAAAGAAGAGCAAGAAACTGATACAGAAGAAATATCCAAAACTTCGAAAAAAACGAATAAACAAACCCTTAGTTCTAAAAAGATAAACTATAGTTTTTGGAGAAAAGTGGTTGATTTTTTTCAGCGAGCTCCTCGATAGAACTCAAACTATACGAGGAGCTTGATTGGAAAGCTCTTAATGAGAAATACAGTAATACTTGTACACATTCGCATACCCTATCTGCTAAGGAACCTGATTGGGCTGATAAATTAGCAGCTCAGTGGATGGATGTCGTAACAGGGGTATATAAGGCAAAGGGAGTTGAAAAAGATTATATCTCTAAGCCTGTTGTTCAGGCACAAGGAAAGGAGTTCTCTAAAGCAATTGATACCGAGTTCGGACAGATTGATTTTAATTCCCCTGATTATGTACTTCGAGAGACATTGAAGAAGAATACATGGGATTTCTCTATAGCTAAGAACTACAACGATAACATCAAGTTAAATAATCTATTATTAAATTCTGATGGATCTTTACGTTCATGGAATGACTTTAAACATGAAGCTCAAAAGGTTGTGGGAGACTCTATAAAGTATTTAAAAACGGAATATGACACTATAGTTGCTTCTGCTCAGATGTCTCGTATATGGCAAGATTTACAGCGTACAAAGGATATATTTCCCTTTGTGCAGATGATTGTGGTTAAAGATGGTCGCACGTCAGATACTTGTGAGTCACTTGCTGATGTGATATTTAATGTTGATGATCCATCACTTATGTATTACTGGCCTCCTAATCATTTTAATTGTAGAACTACAATTAAAAAGTTGCGTTATGGTGTACCTACTGCAAAGTATGATTTGCCTGATATACCTGAAGAGTTTAGAAACAATGTAGGAGTAACAGGACAAGTATTTACTGCTGAGAATAGTTATATATCAAATACACCTAAAGAAGTATTACTGCTTTCAGATTCTTTTTATAAAGCACAAAATGAATATGACAAGTACAATACTCCTGAGTATTACGATGTAGAGTTGAGTACTTCCAATGGAGTAAAAGCTATTCATAAAGGGCACACGTTTGATCCTAGAACAGGTCATTATGAAAAAGAGATTCAAAATATTCTTTATGAGAAAGGCAATAGAATTATACTGACAGATGAAAGCTCTGATGTGCCAGGAAAGAAAGTTGATGGAATACTAAATGAACAGACTTTTGACATTAGTAGTATTTTAGGTGAAGGAAAAAACACTATTAAAAGAGCATTCCAGCATAGTGAAGCTAAAAAAGCAGAAGTAGCTATTATTCATTTCCCTATTACATCTAATTATTCTAAAAGTAGAGTAATACAAGGTATACGGATGTATCAAGGACAAACCAAATATCGTTTTAAAGCAATTATTATTGTGGTAGATGGAAATTACTTCTACATATAAAAAAAGCACTCTAAAATTAATTAGAATGCTTCGGCACAATGGGAGGCCTTACCCTGTCCCTCTGTGGTACAAATATACAAATTATTTAAACATCTTTTAAAAAATATTTAAATGGCAAAAAAATCAGCAGATCAGTTTGCTAAAATTCAAAATCGACTTGCTAGTACTTTGAGATCCTTACCTGAAATAATAGGTAATGAAGTTGTTAATTTCTCTTTGAATAGTTTTGAACAAGAAGCCTGGAGTGGAGATAGTCAAGAAGTATGGCCAAAAAGAAAGAATCCAACTAAATGGGGGATGAAAAGTGATACAGATAGAGCATTGTTAGTTAAAACAGGAAAACTTAAAAGATCCATACGAATCACAAGGCTAATAGAAAACCGCGTATTTGTAGGAGCTGGTGGTCCTGATATACCTTATGCTAAGGTTCATAACTATGGATTCAAGGGCTCAGTTAATCAAAAAGTTAGATCTTACAAAAGGAAGGTTCAAGGAAAAACAATTGATATTAAAGAACATAGTAGAACAATTAATCAAAATATTCCTAAAAGACAATTTATAGGAGATGAAAAGGATTCACCTTATTTAAAAGCAAGACTTAGACGAGTAGCAATCGCTGAACTAAGAAAAATATTCAAATAACAATGGAAAAATTATATTTAAAACTTCAGGAGCTCCTATCACATGTAGGCATAGAATATATTGATCTAGATATGGGACAACTTAATGAAGAGGTTCCACCATTAATTTATCCCGCTTGTCTTATTGATATATCATTACCAGATTGTAGTGATATACATTCAGACATACAATCAGTAAAGGCATTATTTACTATAAAAGTAATAACAAACGCTTTAGGAGAAACTAATTCATTGGCTCCAATTGGAGTTAGAGAAAAATCACTTGATTATTTGCGTCTTCAAGATAAAGTATATGAAAAACTACAGGGATACAATGATGAAAGTTTTTATTCTTTTAGTCGAAAGAGCGTTCAACCGTCTAGTATTAGAAAAGGTTTAAAGATATCTGTCCTGACCTTTGAGACATCTTACCATGATTATACTGCCAGTTCATAGAAGGATAAGTATCTCTTAGGTCATTTACAGTAATGGATTTTAATTCGATAGCTGTAATTTGATCTGATTGCTGGGCAAGTAAATCTGCTATTCTTGACTGTGATATAAAAAACTCTGACTCTAGCAGTTCTAACACTCTAGAGAATTTAAGATGATTAAGAGTAGAATAGAAGTAGAAGCGAGCAACCAATTGTTGGTTTCGCCTCTGTATTAGACCCTCATTTCGGCCCTTCTTCACATTATGTACTAACATATTACTCATAGCACAAAAATAACAAACCCCGACATGTCAAACAAGTCGGGGTTTGTTATTAAAAATCACTATCAGATTGCTTATGCATAGATTTTATAAAGCTTTCTTGATACATTTTTAAATCATTAAAAGCTTCAATAGAGCCTGAATCAACATTATCGAGCATTGATGGAACTAGAGGTATTCTTATAGAAGTTAAGAAGCTCTTTTCAAGATCACTAAAAATAAGTCTATATTTCCCATCTTTTACTATTATTTTTCCAATAAAATAAACAGCCACTACTTCATGTCTATTGTAAATTTTCTTTTTCCTTATTTCTTCTACAACTACATAGCTTTCCGATTTAGCACTAAAAAGGATTTCTCCACGCGACTCATCCTTACTTAAAATTTCTGTGTTTGCATCTCTATTTTTAGACGCTACCCAATCTAATGCATTACTATACAAAATCTGTTTATCTTGAATAGTATTTACTATTGTATCTAGCTTATACATTCGAGAAATTTCATCTCTTATTAGTTTTTGACTATAAGATTTTATACTGAATAGCGCTAAGCTGATTAAGAATAATTTTTTCATAAATTACTTTGTATTTCTATAGTAATATCTCTGGTTATTTTCTCTGGTTTTTCAACCAAAATACAGCTATCTAGCTCTAAATGTTTTTTCTCAATGAAAAAAAGTATTTTTTCTAGTTCTCTTCTCAAACTATATAAGTCAATTGATGTTGGCTCATGATCATTTTTGTTTCTCTTAATAGTACTTAAGGTTAGACTGATAATGTTGTAATTTTCATAATAATCAGCTGGGCTATTAAATATTTTTGGCTGAAATTGATATGGTTTACCTGAACTAAAGCCAGTAGTCAAAATAACTAAAGAACCGGCTATTTGATCTTTCTTATCGATAAACACACCTTCTGAATTTGGTCGTATAAAACTTAAGCTACCAAAGTATACTGCGTCTATTTCTTGTAATCCTTTTATTCTCTCTTCCAAATGATGTAAAGTATTCCTTATAGGCCTAGTATCTGCATTAAATTCCGTTTTTTGATTATAATAACTTTCAGATATCTTATTAAGTAAGCTATAAACTTTATCAGCGTAATCAATAATATTCCATGCAAAGCTTAGTATTATTGAGTGATCTAGACAATCTTCTTCTTCAATTTTATTTTTAATATTTTCATGTAGAGAGTTATAATTAAAATCTATTACCATATAATATGATATCATCAAAGAAATCTCCTCTAGGTAATGGTAATTTAACTTAGATTTTCTGTAAAACAGGCAAGAATCTGTATTTAACAACATAGTTAATCAATAAATTTAATTAAATCGAAAGAAACTTCTATTAGATATCCTTCATTATCTTCTATTAATCCGAAAGAAATATCACTTCCTACCTTATCTTTTTTAATGATCCATTGATGAAAAAAACCTTTAAATATTGATCCTCTATTTGAGTATTCTACCTTACGTAATATCTTCATGTAATAAAAAATTAAAGTTAATTTTCAAAAATAAACATTAAATCCTTGACAAGGATATAAAAACAAAAAAGAGTTAACCACATAAGCAGCTAACTCTTTTTTATTATTCTAAAGCCATATCTAGACCGATTATATCTTTACACATTGTTTTTCTAATTACTGCTGTTTGTGACTGGCTAACAATAATACAGATAGTCATACAAAGCTTAATTTTATTATTTATATTCATCCTTTTATAACTAGGATGCTTATTCATGATGTCATTTACTTTCATTAAATTTGATAAATTTCTCTTTTTACCATCTAACGTTTTACTACAATCAGCAATTTCTTTTGCTAACCTTTCAAAATTATTTTTACTCATAATCAAACTTTTTACTAATAAATTAATACTCATTCTCGAAGTACCTACCATTAATATAACGGCTCAAATGAGCTTTACCAATCTTCTTTGAAGCTAAATACTCCTCGTATGGCTTAAGCCCCTGAAAACACTTTAAAATGTCAATTTCTGAAAGCTTATTGAAAGCTTTGATTGCATCTTGTTTCGAAACTTTATATCCATACATTTCCCATAAAGCCTCAAAACTCAAATCTGCAGGAGCTTTTTCAACTTTAAACTTCTTTCTCATTTTAAGGTCTTGTACCCAGTTCTTCTTTAAACTATCCTCAGTCTCTGGAAAACGTGAACTATATAACCATGTGATTTGGGCTTCATTAAGTAATTGATTCTTTTCGAAAGCTACTAAGACACCATTCAAATCGTACTTAAATATAAACTCAAGGCCAATATCTAACCCTTTTACCTTATATATTGTTAGCATAACTTTTGATCTAATTGATTAACAACTTTGTTTAAAAGGGTAAAATGTAGGTGGTTCTCCGTTTCTACATATGGAATTATAACAAGCAATAATTCTTTGAATGCATATGCCTGGTAATATTTTAATTTTACTGAATGATTCTTTTTTGCATTGAACAGATCTGACTGCCTAGATATCTTCTTAAACATGTTGTCAAACCTATCAGTTAACTCATATCCAATAGTCACCCATACTTTTGATAAACCACCTTCTACCTTTAGTTTGTCTACATTAGAAAACCATCTAGATAGGGCCCATAATGTATCGTTATTTATCTTTAGTTTAATATCCATAATTAAGATTGTTTATTCCTTTTTCTTAAATCTTCCTTTACTAAATCATCTATAGTTACTCCTAGATAATCACTGATCTTTACTAAGAGCCATAAAGGAGGTTCTGATGCCCCTTCTTCATATTTAGCATATCGTACACGGGTAATATCTAATTTTTCTGCGAGTTCCTTTTGTGATAATTCGAGTCTATACCTCTCACATCGTAAATTAAAAGCTAACTTCATGTCTCAACTATTCTATTTATAACACTACCGCATTGATCACATACAACTATTACCTGTTCAACGGTACAAGCTCTTTCCAAGACTACTCCATATTTCACTCCTGTATGCTTACAATTTTTCTTATTTACTAATCTAATTTGAATACATCGTATAACTAGAACCGCTATAATAAATAAGATAATGCCCCCCCCTATAGAGAAGGAGATACAGTGTAATATATTTTGAACTACTTCCATTTCTTTTGTACCATTTTTTCTAAAGCTGATATTACTCTACTAAGCTCTAATTGATTCATTTTTTTCAAAGGCTTCTGAACTGGACTTCTATCACTTTTAAGCCATTGACCTAATTTATTAATATCAGCTACATCTCTACCTTTTACCTCTGTAACCATACCCAGCTGCCTTAATAAACTTAATATATACTTATGTTTAGAGTTGCTATTATCGAAGTACCCCCAATTATTATAGGCATTAGCTTTAATACTTTCTACACCTTGAGCTTCAAGTATTTTATTTGCTTGGTCAAAAGACAAGTCATTTAGACTTGTCTTATTGTTATCTGAAGTAGCCCATTGGACTAGCTCTTCTTTTATATTCACATCGAACTTACAGTTCTTACGAATAGCTATCTTCTGTTCTTTTGTTGCCTCCATAACTTATAACTTCTCAACTTGCATCGTTTCAAATGTTCTTGTATCCCAATCGCTAGGGGAAATTACTACACAATGATTTCGATTACATTCAAATACACCTACTACTTCTTCGATTAATTTGTTTTCATCAACCTCTATATAAACTTCTTTATCCTGTTCTGCTTTACTAAGCTTTTTTATCAATTCTCTAACTGTCATACCTACTATTATCTAATTGAAAAACTAAACTCCATTCTTTTTTCTATTCCTGGTTCAAACTCAACCATTTTATAACCACGGGCATACATGCTAGTTCTAATATCTACAATAGCATTTTCAATGATATCCATTCCCTCATTAAATAGGGATGATTTAGCAACATCCCTTTTCTCATTTAGCTTACGTACAAGCTTAGGGTTATAATTTCCTTGAACATCTGTCTTTAAAAATGTATTTAAAAAAGACATCATTATTTGTTCATTTTCATCATCACTTGCTAAAGAACTCATGTATTCTTTAATCTTAACTATCCCTTCAGACTCAGTTCCATCGAAAGAAGGTTTAATATTCCAACCTATTTTGATAGATGCAGAACCATCTTTCTTGGTAAAAGTATGAGAATCCTGGTCTCTTTTCTTATTTCCATAAGTTTCGACTCTCGATTCAATTATTGAATTTGCATCATTGAATAAATGAACAATTGCTTCATTAGAAAGTGATTGAATATTCACAAATTTGTCTATATGGGTATCTACAATCCCCTCTGTTAAATCAGCTAGTATAGCAATGTTATTTTTTCTCTGTTCAGCTTCTTTTACTTGTTTTTCTAATAATTGGCGCTCTAATTCTTTGATTTCCGATAGACTTAAGTCTGTTAATTTTATTTGTTGCATGTCTATTTTTTTAAATGTGTTATTACTAATTGTTGGATTGGATCTACATATAAGCTTGCAGGTATTTTGGCATCTTCTACGAGATAGTAAAGGACCCTATCTTGCCCATACATACAATAAGGAGGTCTCCATTGGTGTGTGATAACAAACTCCATTGCTTCTTTAACTTTATGAGATAGATACTGGCTCTTATTCATAATGAACTTATGGCAGTTTATACGATCACTGATCTCTAGGAATGGAACTAGAGAATCTAGATGTAATACTCTTTTAACTACGTTTTTCTCTACTGTCATATTCTTTTAATATAGTTTCTAATTCGTTTTTATCTTTTAATATTATTTGATAATCATGGTGGTCTTGATTATTAATAAGCCACTTTTCTAAGGATTCTATTTTTAAACTAATTTGCATAATTGTCATAATGAGTACATTTATTAGTTATAGTTTTAAATAATGCTGAAGGGTAGTTATTGAATAACTTATCTGTTACCATTAAGTAATAGTTGAAAATGAATTTTGGCTTTTGATTGATATATGAATCAACTTCATTTTTAAACTGAGTTTCAAGCAGGTTTAAATGGTGTTTAAAATAGTTTTGTAGCGATTTGTTTTGAAGTCTTTGCTGTAAATCTAAATTTGACTTTGATTTATTAGACACCCATTTTATATAAAAATCAACTCTTAGCTGATTATACTCTTCAGTAGACATATCTAGTATCTTATGTATCTTCATCATCGTTCATTTTTGAGTTAGTTACTCCGTGTAAATCTTCATATCCTTTTTGCCAAACAATATACTGGGTTGATAGAGGGCCATACTTTCTGCCCTTATTTGTTGCTACATATCCACTTACCACAACCTTTTGAGTAGCATCAAAATTTATTGAATGTTCAAATTCAGTTCTTGGTTGCATACCTTTTCCATGTCCGATGACAACAAACAGTTTGTCTGCATATTTTCTAGTGAACTGAAGGTATTCTTCATAAGAAGAAAACAAATACATCGCTGAGTCAATAAATATTATCTGTGCTGATCCTCGTTTACTAAGTCGTCTATCAAGTTCCGTTAAATTGTCTTCTACTATAGCGATATTAGAAGCAACATCTTGCATTTGAAATGTCTTAACCCTTGATTGTAGGTTTTCATCATCTAACCCTTCTTCTTTTGAAACAAGCAATGTTTTTTCAGTTCTAGCAAACTCTTTTAAGAGTTGCATCACAAATGAGGATTTACCTGAACCTGATGGACCATATATAAACCACCTACCTTTTCTTTGAGGATGTCCAAACACATCATAAAATCTACCTGTGAATTTTATTCTTTCAATTTTGGTGGATATAATATTTGATATAGTAGATGCACGTTTCAATTTCTTATCAGACATTTCTATATCATTTTTGGCATTCCTAGTATTTTTCTTACAAAGTCCTCAGTAAGTTCCTCTCCAGTTCTGTCTGCTTCTTTCATTGCAGGAACTAATACATCATGTAGTTCTCCATAGTTATCACAGTTCTGTTTTAAGAAATTAATCAGAGCTCGATCTTTAATGTTTTGAAGAAAAATAGAGAAGGTCCTATCAATGTTCGGCAGTTCTCTAATTCCAAACTTCACTCTACGATAAAACTGAGGTATACCAGATCTGTTCTTTTTTCGAAGCTTATCAAGATTATCTAATAGCTGATTTGTACCAATTAAGGTTATACCGCAGATTCCATTCAAAGCATCATATAACTCCTTCATACTACATAATGCTGGTTGCTTCATATACTCAGACTCATCAAATATTAGGTGAGGCTTAAGTCCTTCTAATCGTAATTGTTTTAACTTCTTGGCAATCTCTCCAATCTTTTTACTTTTTGTCTTTGGAGTCGCAATTTTTAAAGTGTCAATAATCTTATCTAGCAAATCTCCAATAGTATCTAGAGAACCAACAACTATTTTGAATGTATCTATCGGGTTAGCCTTTAAGAATAGATTTGATATATAAGTCTTACCTGAGCCTGTCTCACCGATAACTATATTGGTGCTGCCATTTTCTTTTGCGTCCTCTAAAGTTGCAAGCATTCTATATAATTGTGGAGTTTCTCGCATATCCCAATATTGCTTACTTAACTTAAATCCAATAAACTCAGCAATTATTAAGTACCATTTCTCTTTAATTTCAGATTTACCAACTGTAGTTTCACCATTTCGAATACTAGAGATGTAGCTTTCATTTACACCTGATCGCTTAACTATTTCATTTGCACTGATCTCATGTTTCTCTATATAGTTATTAAGCGCTTCACTAATTCTGTTTTTCTGCTCTATTGTAATCATATGTTTGCGTATTTATTTAGGTTTACCTTATTTTTTAAATATTCATCTTGCTCACTTTTCCATTCTACATCTATAATCTTCTTTTCTACCTTGTCTTGTTTAGATGTAAGTTTCTTTGCAGCATTTTCAATTCTTTCAGCTGATTTCTGATCCTTATGTTGGCCATTTGAATCTGATATCATTAATTTTCTTAAAGTGTCTAATTGTGGGTTCGAATCGAAAAAGTCATCTAGTATTTGTGATCTATCCGTATTTCTCTGTAACACCTGGTTGTTTAGGTTTTTATTAAAGTCAAATACTTTTTGTCTCTCATTAACATCTTGTTGTTCTTGATCATACAATGCCATTGGTTGAATGTATTTTTCTTCAAGAACAAACTCAAGTTTTCCAATCTCTTCAACTAACTTTCCATTGGAGCTTTTAGCATTAGAAACTAATATTTTGGAAGTATCATCTTCATCATAAAACACCATCCAATCCTCATGCATATGTTGTCTAAAACTTAAATCAAAAGTATCGTATGCTAACTCTCTACCATTAATAGTAGGAGTTAACCCATCTCCTCTAAGCTTATTTGTATATCCTGTTGTTTGACCATAAGTTCTTAGATATTGATTGATTGTCATCTCTATTTTTGCAGTACTATCTAATTCCTTAAAACTATCAACGTATTGTGTGAGCTTCTCCGACCTATCTAATTCTATTGCATTAATCAGCTGCGCTCTACATCCTTGTTCATCAGGAAACTGATGCCTAATCTTATTTAAGTAATCAGAGTTAACTTGATTTTCTTTATTAGCTGTAACGTTATGTCCTGACCAGTTAGAAACTAACTTTGCTTGGAAATACTTCTCATTAAACTTGTCAAAAAACTGCTCAATTGGTTTAGCTTTTGAGTTTTTTACTTTAGCTGGAGTGAAGTATCTAGCAGTTGATTCATATGTAGGTCTTAAATTGGCTATTTGATAATTATCTGTTTGTAACTGATATGGCTTGTATTTGTTGCCAAATAATTCTTCTGTATGATTAATAGCATTTTTCAAAGCTGAGCGTATCAAAGAAGGACTTTCACTTGGTCCAATTGCATAACCTATGATGTAATCATTATAAGGATCTAATACCATTACAACTGTTAACCTATTATGGTAAGTAGTCACTGAATTACCTGAACTATTTATAGTTGTCTTTTGATACAAGAGCTCTGCATCCCAACCATCCATTGTCCAGAATAACATACTAGCACTTGGTTTACTTCTTTTAACCTGCATGTGCTTTTGATGCATTAATTCAGTTATTCCTCTTTTACCTGTAAAAACATACATATCAACATCCTTGCGTATTTTTGCTACAACTCCAGCACCAATGGTCTTATATGATTTACTTACTGCTATAATGTTATATATATCTACAATTTGCTCATTATTAAGATTCTGATGCTTACTTAATAACTCCTCAATTATTGCGTATTGTTCAGGAGTCACAACTGAAGCGGCATTTCTTAATCCATACTTACCTGATATGATGGATTGATATCCTTCTTTGATGTATCTATTAACCTTATGTCTTAAGCTGTCTTTTTTTGTAGGTAAATCGTGTTTTACGCCTTGAAATGCATTAACATCATTACTTAATGATTGCCATATATCAAACTGACCTGTGATACCTAATGACCTAGCATATATCTTCCTTTTGGATCTAACTTCAAGTATTGCATTTAGGACACTTGCATTATAAGTGTATAGTTCAATCACATCAGGTTCTAGTTTACGATTACCATCTTCTCCATATCTGTGACTCGCAAAAAAATCAAATGCAGCACGATCACTTATATAATGCTTGGCAAAAAAAGACTCTCTAACTTCTTCTTTGGGCTTACCGAAGGTAACGGTCAATTGATCTCTCCATTCCTGGTTCAGTGAGTCAAACTCTACTAACGCATCAAATCCAAATGAAGCTCTTCTTAATTGACGCTCAGACTGTGTATCTGATTTCATTCTTTGATTTAGCGCCTTGTATGATATTAGTTTTAAAGAACTCTCATGATAATCTCTATCATGAATTAAGAACTTTATTTTTACACCTAATTTTTTCTCATGATATTCAAATGGTGTTTCTTTTGTTATTGCCATAATATATCTCTTTTTGCTCCTGCTCACGGCTCGAACGTGAGTGCCTGCCTGCCAGGATAATCACTATATTTGAGTTTCTAATTTTAAAATATATGTGATATGGTTACTTTTGATTTAGAAGGTGAATTAGCTCATGCAAAACCAATAGCTAAATACCTTATTCAGTGCTTAGTTTATCCTACTCATAAAAGAAAAATGTCAGTTGTCTGCGATTATGACAATACTGGAGTGAACGCTTCTCTGTCTAAATGCTGTTGTAAAGAATTTACGCAGGTAGGTCTTACACTTCTTTATGAAACTAAGCTCTTCCAGAATATAGAGGTCAAATACATAAAACCTTAACCCATTAGGTATGTTACGGCATATAGTACGAGTTGATCCATCTATAGGGTGAACATAAGTGAACCTACTTCTATTAAATACTTCAATAGCTTCATATATATTTTCACACCCTAAAATATCTATGGTAACTAAATGTCTTCTTTGAAATATATTTTGTTTCATAACTAACTACTTAATAATTGATAAAAGCTTTCTTCTAATAACCACGCCACATAGCGTGGTTACTTTTTCTATACCTGTTAGATTAATATCTTGATCTACGTGGTAAATTGTTTTCGTTGTTAATACCATAGCTATTGTATTTCGATTTTAATTTTTGACGCTTCTTCTAGTAGTAGTTCTTTAGCCATCTTGCGAATGTCCATGGCTAGAGGAGAGTTGTTGAAATAGCATAATGAAGTATGTACTGTTTGAACGGTGGTTTTTAAATCAGATGCTATTTTCTTTTTAAACGTTGCAGGCAATTCAATTTTGTTCATATCTTTATATCCTTAATTATTGTTTATAATTATAAATAGATATTAGTATCTATTCTTATTTGTTTCAATTGTCTGTTGCAAATATAGTATACAAATTGAAAACAACAAGTTTATTTAAGTAAAAAATACACAAAATGAAAACAAATATAGATAAATCACTGATACTTAGTAGGTTTAAGGAAGTTAATAATTTCAATACAGATATTGAATTAGCTGATTATTTAGGAATAAGTAGGTCTACTTTATCAAATTGGTATAAAAGAAACTCATTAGACTACGACCTATTGTTTTCAAAATGTGAACAAATAGACATTAATTGGCTTCTTACAGGAAATGGATCTATGTTACAAAATAAAACCTCAATCTTAGATGCCTCTCCAGTAACGGGAAATAGAAAAACAAAGGATGCAGTTATAGAGTTACAGCGAATTCCAGTCTTTAATCTTGAAGCTACAATGGGATTAATTCCTGTTATAAATGGTAGTACTGATGATGAGAAGATTATAGATTACATATCATTGGGTATGTTACCAAGTTGTGATGGTGCTATTTCAGCTACAGGTGATAGTATGTATCCACTTTTAAAAGCTGGGGATCTCGTTGCTTACAAATCTGTTGCTGTAGAGAGAAATAGTATATTTTTTGGTGAAATGTATCTATTAGCTATTCGAATAGATGAAACAACTACTATGAAGACAATCAAGTTTATTCACCCTAGTGATCTAGGTGAAGATTATATTAAGATAGTTTCCCACAACCAACATCATGCGCCTAAAGATGTTCATCTAAATCAAATAGTCGCAATTGGACTTGTTAGAGCTTCTATTAGATTACATAATTAGCTAAAGCACTTTAAATCAATTTATTAGGGCTTACTATTCGTTGTGCTTAGTGAATTATAGGGGTAGTTAATAGCGTTTTATAGTTAGTTATCAATTAAAAAGTGACTATATAGGGGCTGTTTGAGAGTGTTTTTTTACATTAGAGAGGTGACCCATGAGGTGACCCATGAGGTGACCCAATATTATTATTTTAGTAAAATCAAATATTTTAATTTACTCTTTAAACACTTTTAAGAACCTACTTAAAGAGTGTTTAATGATAATATATAATTACAATAAAAGGCCGCTAAACACTTGATTTAACGGCCTTTTATGCAGTATTTTGAAGTTATGTACTATTAGTAACTATATAAGGAAGTACTTCGATTAATATTATTCATCTAAATGGAACTTATTTAGACATTAAAGACTATTAATGGACATTTCATTTTTTATCCATTTCGACCTTTTTTTATCGTAACCCATTGATTTTATTGAGTTTTCGACCTTTTTTATAATACTATACTTTGGTTATTTCATTATAGGGGGGATATTTAGGGGTATTATTTCTATAATTTTTTTAATCTTAAAGGTGTTCTTCCACTAATTGGTCAACTCCAATTCGGAACTTAGGTAAAGTGGAGTTCCAATCTTTTTCTGGGTTTTTATATCCTAAATAAAGTAATACAGCGCTTTTTAACCCTTTTTCTTCTAGGTGTAAAACCTGGTCAATGACTTTGTTGTCAAAACCTTCTGCTGGTGTAGCATCAATTTTTAACTCTGCTGCTTGTGCAAGTGCTAAACCTAAACCTATATAAGCTTGTTTTGCAGCGTGATCAACTTGCTGTTGCTTAGTCCAAGTTTTAAATAATTTCTTTAACTGATCTGTATAAGAATTAAATCGTCCATCTTCTAGTCCTTTTGCCTTAGTAGAGGCGTTAAATACCTGATCAATTTTCTCATCTGTATATCCATCCCAAGGTGCAAATACTAAAATATGAGAACAGTCTCTCATGCACTCTGGGTTTAAGGATCCAGGAGTTAGTAAATCTTTTGTCTTTTGATCTTCAATAACAAGGATGCGGTATTGCTGTAGTCCAGAGGAGCTAGGGGCAAGGTTGATAGCTTGTAATATCTTATCTATATCTTCTTTAGTGATTTTTTTTGTTGGATCATAGGCTTTAGTAGCCGATCTCCATTGTAAATCTTCAATTAAACTCATGTACTGTTATTTTTAATTTTAATAGCTCTGTTGTGGACAATATAGGGCTTTTTAGCCGTATCTAGAAAAAAACCATCTTAAAGTAAAGGTAAAGGTTTGTTGGTGTATCATTTTATTCTATTAGCAATATTTTAAGGTTTTAGTTGGAATTCACTTGATGAATTTTTTCTTTAAGTTCTCCTTTTTAAGATATACTTTATTTTCGGTTTATACATTATAAGTATATTTATTTGTAATATAGTTGATTTAATTCGGATAAAGTTATCTTATTTTAAGTTTAAATGATGTTTTTTGCAATTTATCTATTAAAAAATCTTTTTCTAATTTAAGCTAGAATTTACTGAATCAGTGGTTTTATGATATTTTTTCTTACAACTGGCTTCTTTTGTTAATAAATATAATAATTCAACAAGGTTTTTATGTATAAAATATTAAATAAAAATTGTTAATTTTTACAAAATTTAGATAATAATCTATAAATTGTAAGTGTCTAATTGAAATAAAGTCATTTAAGGCTTTTAGTAATAGTTTTTTATTCCTTTATAAGATGTAAGCAAGAGTGTTTATGTTAAATAATTTACACTTTTAAGTTATTTTATGAAATAACGAATTTCTCTCTTATATCCCTAATTAGGCTTTAATTTAGAATATTAGGGAATTTCTAAATAGAAGTCTCCTATGGTTCTTAACAGATATAATACCAAAAAATGCAGTTAGTTTATGAAAAAAAATGTACTCTCCGTAGCATTGTTAATGATCTCGAGTTTTGCTTTGGCCCAAGTTGGAAT
The DNA here is from genome assembly GCF_054871665.1 of Myroides sp. LJL115. Classification (NCBI taxonomy): domain Bacteria; kingdom Pseudomonadati; phylum Bacteroidota; class Flavobacteriia; order Flavobacteriales; family Flavobacteriaceae; genus Myroides; species Myroides sp. LJL115. The sequence continues at coordinate 72,101 of NZ_JBTXLS010000006.1, forward strand.
CGGGACTTTACGTCCAAACAGCTCCTCTTTGCTTGATATACAAGCTAAAGAGGGCGAATTTAAGGGAGTCTTACTACCTAGAGTAGTGTTAAAAGACTTAAATATTAACCCTAGTCCTAATGAAGGGACTCCAAATAGTTTACTTGTTTTTAATACTGCCAAAGGTAGTGGTATTACTCCAGGATATTATTATTGGATGGATCAAAGATGGGTGCGTTTACTTACTTCTGTAGACTTAGAGGATTTTTCCTTTGAAGGAGTGACCAATGAAGAATTGGCCGTTAATTTACAGAACTCTACTTTGTTTTTAAAAGATTCAAGAGGAGGTATTGTGGAGGTTCCTTTATCACAAATAAATCTTGTAACAACCATGGAGGATAAAGGTAAGGGAGTATTTGTTTATACTTCAGAAGATAATACCCAAACTATCATGGATATACCTGGTCAGGTGATAAGTAATATTATGGAGATTCTAGAGGATCAATCTGTTGTTAATTCTATTACTCAGGTGATTTTAGCAAATGCTAAAAGCCTTAAGGGAGATACAATGATTGCTGTAGAAGGAGGGCAGAATGCTGTTTTATCTACAACGCAGTTATCCCTTATTGACCATAGTATTACCCCTAGTAAATTTCAACCAGGTCAGGCAAAACAAATTTTAGTCACCGATGAAGAAGGAAAAGTAAATTGGGTAACTGTAACAAGTGAGATGATCGATGATATTTTGCAAGCCAAAGTATTCATGCCTATCCTAATAGATAATAACGATGGTACTTTTACCCATTATGGACAGAAAGATATTGATCCCGATACAGGAATGCCTATTTTAGGTCAAGGAGTAAACTTTGATGCCAATACCCTTCGTATACAAGAGAGAACTACATCCTCAGAAAAAGGTATTTATGATTTTTACGATGGGATGACATCTTTAGAAAAACCATTAATGACTATTAGTACCCAAGCTAATTCTATTTATTTTGATAATAGCAGCACCGTTATTCAAGGGGATAATCTGCAAGAGGTAGTAGAGAATTTAATTGAGAAAGTAGAGACCTTAAAATTAAATCCAGCTACTGTACAAGGAAGCGACATTTTAATAAATAACGCTACTTCTTTACAAGGAGCAGTGCTTAAGGATATGACTTTAAGTATCGCTGATGGTGCGGTTACTCAAAATAAACTAGCAAATCTATCGGTATCTACTTCAAAGTTGATTGATCAAAGTGTTACAACACAGAAAATTGCTCCGGGGCAAAATAAGTACCTTTTAGCTACTAAGAATAACCAGGTACAATGGATAGAAGCAACTGATGATGTATTAAAAGAAGTTGTTTTACAAAACCAAACTATTACTGTTTTAGATACTAGTGCAAATAATGGGACTTTTGTTTATTATAATGAAGCAGATTTTGATGCAAACGGGAAGATAACTGGCCAAGGAACCTCTTTTGACGCTAATACTTTAGCTATACAAGACAATGGAAAAGGTGTATTTACTTTTACCGATGGTAAGAATAGTTTGACTAATCCATTAGCGGTTATTGATATAGTACAAGTTGTTCAAGATAATATCCAAAATATTCTTTCTAATACCAATGTATCCCAGGAAATATTTAACTCTGTAGCTGCTAATGGTCAGTCATTAAGACCAGCAGATAGCTCTATTGTTGTAAGTAATGGAGAAAAAGCAGTTTTAAACAACACGACAATTTCGGTAGCAGATCAGGGAATCACTCCGGCAAAAATTGCACCAGGAGGAGATAAAAATTTTTTAACTACCATTAATGGTAAGGTACAGTGGACTCCACTTATTAATGATTCAATTAAAGAGGTTATAACTAGTTTGCAAAAAGTTACTAAGCTTGACGTAGATCAACAGGCAGGTACTTTTGTATATTATAATGAAGATGCTGTAAACAACGACGGGGTAATTATTAAAGAAGGAGTTTTTTTTGATGCAAATACCTTAACCATTAATAAGGATGATGAAAATAATGCAGACCCTGGATTGTTTATTTTTAGAGACGGGGCAACTAGAGCTGGGACTCCATTAGCCCAAATAGACATAATAGGAACGGTTGGAGCTAATTTGGATACGATTATTAATCAGGGAAATAACGAGGAAAATATTTATAATGTCATTGCCAATAAAGGGCAAAGTATGATTTCTGAAGATTTATCTTTAAATATTGAAGATGGAGGTAAGGCAGTTTTAAACGATATCAATATTACTATTGCCCAGGGTGGGGTTAAAACGAATCATATAAATAATAAAGCTGTAACAACTGCTAAAATTGATCCTTCCAAAACAAGCAGCCAATTTTTAGTTACAAATTCTGAAGGTGAAGTAGCTTGGGTAGATACAAGTGATCAAATGTTTCAAGATATCATTAATAACTATCCTGGTAATACTTTACTTAGAGACAATGGTAATGGGACATTTACCTATTTTGCTAAAGTAGTATTAGATAATAATGGACAAATCGATGAGCAAAACTCAACAGGAGTTACCTTTAATGCCAATACCTTAAGAATTGAGGAGAAGCTTGATACTCAAGGTAAGGTTACTGGAAAGTATGAGTTCTATGATCAGAGCTCTCCTACTGTTCCTATTGCTACTATAGACGTTCCTGGAACGGTAATCAATCACTTCCAAGATATTATATCTAATCAGGATGTTCAAAATACTATTATTAATGTTATACAATCTAACGCAAAAGAATTAAGTTCAGACGGCTCTATAACTGTTAAAAATGGAGAGAATGCTGTTTTAAATACCACTGAGATAGAAATTACACAAGGGGGGGTTCAGACGAAGCATATCGCCAATCAAGCTGTAACTGCAGATAAAATAGGATCTGATACCAATCAAGTAGGGTATATTTTAACAGCGGGTTTAAATAATACAGCAAGTTTTCAAGCTGTAGGGGAAACTTTACAAAACTCTTTTACAGGAGATATTGTATCGGATGGTAGTTTAAGTGTAGTAAATGGGGAGAATGTTATTATAGGTAATCAGGATGTGAGTATTCAAATAGATACGGCAGGTGTGAAAGACTACCATATTGCCAATGCGGCAGTTAAAAATCAACATATCGGAGATAATAGCCTAGCTATAGGGAAAATTTCTCCAAGTGGGTCAGCTGGAATGGTTGCAATGATTACCGATACAGATGAGGTAGTATTTCAGCATTTGACTATAGGCACTTTTGAAGATGGTGAAAATTTGACTTCCGATAATGAAGCTATAGTAAAGGTTAATGGAGGAGAAGGTGCAGTACTTTCTACAGTTACCTTAGGTATAAATAATAAAAGTATCACCTCAGATAAATTCAAAGCTAAAGATACAGATAAGCAAGGAAGTGTAGCTACGGTAAATGCAGATGGAACAATAAGTTATCTACCTGTTGATGCAAGTAGTATTCAGGGAGGATCTACTGTAACTACGGATGGTATTATTATTATAAATACTGCGAATTCTACCACAGCCAATAGCCAAGACGATACAGTATTAAAAGATTTGTCTTTATCTATTGCAGATAAGACAATCACTAATACGAAAATTACTGATGGAACTATTTTAGGAGATAATATTGCAAGTGCAACCATTACAAATGACAAGTTAAGCTCAAAGCTAGGAGGGGTTGATATTGCCGAAAAGAAAATTTTAACAAGTGATGGCGCTGGAGGAGTTGCATGGGGTGAAATAGGTGACTTTACAATGTCTGGAGAAAATTTATCCACCGATGGAATTATTCAAATACAAGGCGGTGCTCAAGATGGGGTAGGTGCTGTACTCAAGGATATTACTTTAGGAATAAAAGACAATAGTATTACCAAAGATAAGCTTTTATCTACCGAGAATGGATCTAATGTAGATGAAGGACTTCTTTTGGTATCCGATGGAAATGGTGGATTTGATTATATGTCACAAGCGGGTGTTTCTGTTGATGGAGCAGATTTATCCTTAACGGATGCTTTGCGTTTTACGGATAACACTAATGGCAAAGATGCTGTGTTAAAACCTTTTACATTAGATATAAACGACAAAGGAGTTAGTAATGAAAAATTAGCCTCTAAATCTGTTACAGTAGACAAAATGGATTCTGGTAATGAAATTGCTAATATGGTTTTAACAGCAGACGGGCAAGGCAATGTAATCTATCAAGAACTAAATAGTACTGCTCTTGCTGGCCAAGGTGCTAATATGAGTTCAGATGGCTCTATAGAGGTACCCACTAATAATGCCTCAGTGCTAAAAGATATTCAAATTGGCATAGCTAAAGGTGGTGTGAAAAATAGCCACATTGACACTTTAGCTGTAACAAGTGGAAAAATAAACTCAGAAAAAGCTTCCCAAGGAAGTATACTTAATGCAGATGGACAAGGCAATGCTTTTTTTACTAGTTTGAGTGACTTTGCTTTAACTAATGGAAAACCTATTACATCAAGTGGACAAACAATCACTGTATCACCAAACAATGCAGCCCTTATGGATGTTAACTTAGACATCAGTAAAGGAGGGGTCTCTAACTTTCATGTTGCTCCTAAGGCTATTAGCGCAGATAAGATTTCTTCTGAACAAATAAGCAAAGGTTTTGTTTTAACTGCAGATGGGGAAGGTGGCGCAGAGTACACTGCTATGTCTGACATTGTAATTAGCAATGCAAAAGATCTTAGTTCCACTCAAGGAACTATTAAAATAACCTCAGGAGAAGGTTCTATATTAAAAGATGTAACCTTGGATGTTGCTGATTTAGGAATTTCAAATAAAAAGCTTGCACCTTTAGCAGTAAGTACTGAAAAAATTGCTGCTGCTGCTGTGACACCTGTACAAATTGCACCTGGTGATGCCTCTACTATTTTAGGTACCAAAGGCGATGGAAAAACAGTAGCTTGGTTAACAATAAGTGATCCTATTTTTGACGAAATAGTAAAACAAAATGAAACTAATACCTCTATTGTAGATAATAAAGATGGAACCTTTACTTATTTTAATGAAAGCAGTTATGACCTTCAAGGTAATTTAATTGCCGGAAGTGGTATAACTTTTAATGCTAATACCTTAACTATTACGCAAGATACTCCTTTTGTATATGTTTTTACGGATAAAGAAAGTAACCTACCTTTAGCTACTATTGATACAAGAGCCCAAAGTATTGTCTTTGAAGACAATTCAACTATTATATATAATAATGTGGAAGAGGCAATCACCAATATTATTGATCGCTTAGAAACACTAGAGAAAAATAGTGAAGGAACTTTATCTGGAGCTGGAATTTTAATTAACGATTCAGCTTCTTTGGATAATGTATTAGCCCAAGATGTTACCCTTAGTATTGCAGATAAAGCAGTAACTACTGTTAAGATAAATCCTGGAGTGGAAAAACAAATTTTAGTAACCAATCAACTTGGAGAGGTTCAGTGGGTAGATGGTAGTGATGCGCTTGTTAAAGAAATTATACAGGCTAATGAAAAAGTTACTCTTTTGCAGGATAATAAAAATGGGACTTTTACATATTTTAATGAATCCGATATTAACACTCAAGGACAGATTATAGGTGATGGAGTAGTTTTTAATGCTAATACGCTTTCTATTTCGGAGCAAAATGGAGTGTTTTCCTTCTATGATAAGTCTTCTGTAAACCCTATTGGAATAATTGATATTCCAGAGGCAGTAATTCAGAATATTACCGAAATATCTAAAAATGAAACGGTTCAAGAAAACGTGTATAATATGGTAGCTGCTTCTGGAAAAGAAATCTCGGCAGCCGATAACTCTATTGCTTTGGAAACTGCTGAGAAAGCCGTATTAAATCCAATGAAAATTTCCATTGCTAAAGGGGGAGTTACAAATGAAAAGGTAGGGTCAAAGGCAATTACAGAGGATAAGTTATTTGCAGGAGAAGGGAAAGAAAGCTTTGTACCTGTAGCTCAAAAGGATGGATCGGTTGTTTTCCAACCTTTTTCTGGGGCAATTACAGCCAAAGGCTTAAGTGTAGATGAATCATTGCTTATTGGGGGAGAAGGGCAGGCTGCAAGCGCTTTATTACAAGATATTTCTTTACAAATTAATAAAGATGGGGTAAAGACAGACCATATCGATGATTTAGCGGTAACTGCTAGTAAAATTGGAAGTGAGCAAAGTGCACAAGGTACTATTCTAACTGCCGATGGTTCAGGAAATTCAATTTTTCAACCTGCAAATGATGCCATTAGCTCCGCTATACAAGCAGATCTAACTAGTGATAATTCCTTGGTAGTTGAAAACGGTGAAAATGTTTTATTTGGGGATACTACCACAAGGGTTAATGTGAAAATTAATCAAGGCGGAGTAAACGGAGGACATATAGCATCACAAACTATTACAGATAACAACATTGCCAATACTACTATTAGCTCTGCTAAATTAACCGCCGGTGAGGGTACGGCAAATAGAGTATTAGTGGCAAATACCCAAGGACTAGTTGCTTATCAAAATCTTTCTGCGGATTTAATTACAAATAAAGGAAGTATTAAAACAGATGGAATTATTGTAGCTTCTGACAGTGGAAAAGATAAAGTACTACAAGATGTTACCTTGTCTATCAAGAACACTTCTATCGGAGTAGATAAATTAAATGGTGGTGGAGCTCCTGCTGGGGCTGTAGCAACTGTAGGTGCTAATGGAGTATCGGTAAACTACTTGCCAATTACTCCAGATGTTATTACTAACACAGGTAGTATTACAAGTGTAGGATCCTTAAATATACAAGACCATGGAAAAAGTACTGTATTAAGTAATGTTATTATAGATATTAATAAAGAGGGAGTACAAACCAGCCATATTGCACCAAATGCAGTTACCAATCCACTTATTGCAAATTTAAGCGTAACAGCCAGTAAGATGTCTTCTGAGGGGGTAACAGCAAAAAGTGTATTACTAAGCGGAGAGGATAACGGTGTTGTTTGGGGTGAGTTAGGAGATATTATCACCGAGACAGCTGGTAGTTTAACCACTGACAATGTAATTGTAGTAAATAATGGTAATCCTACTAATGCATTACTAAAAGACCTAAGTATTGGAATTGCTAAAAATAGTGTAACCTCAGATCTTTTAAGTTCAAAGGAAAACGGGACAAATGTAGATCAAGATTACCTTTTAGTAACTGATGGTAAAGGAGGTTTTGACTATGTGTTAAAAGAAGCTATTTTAAGTGGAGGAGAAGATTTAAACTTGGGAGATGCTTTAGAATTTGGAAATAATACAACAGGGTTAAATGCAGTATTAGCCCCAACTACTATTCAAATTAAAGATGGCGGAATTCAAAGTGCAAAGGTTGCAGATAAAGCTATTATTAGCTCTAAAATAGGCTCAGGGAATGCTCCAAAGAATACTGTTTTAACTTCTAATGGAGACGGTAGTGTAGCTTATGTGGCATTAAATGAAAATGCTTTTTCAGGTAATGGGGCTTCTTTATTAAGTGATGGTTCAATAGAAGTATCCCCTGAAAATAAAGCTTTATTAGCCTCTACTAGTATTTATATTGCAAATAAAGGAGTTAAAAACCAGCATATAGATACCAATGCAGTAACAAGCGATAAGATAAGTTCTAAACAAGGTGCAGAAAACTCTGTAGCTGGAAGCGTTTTAAGTAGCGATGGAAAAGGTAATACTGTTTTTACTAGTTTATCTGATTTAACTTCTAGTCAAGGTGGAAGTTTAACTACTGATGTCTCTCTTGTGGTAACTGCCAATAATAAGGCGGTTTTACAAGATATTGAAATGAGTGTCGCCCCAGATGGAATTAAAAATATACATATCGATGATCTTGCTGTATCGGCAAATAAAATTAGTTCTACTGGACTACCAAGCTCACTAGTATTGGCCTCTGATGGCCAAGGTGGAGCGCAGTTTAAAGATATTTCCCAAAGTATAGCATCCTCGGGAAAAGATGTAGTAGGTACAGATGGTATAGCTATTACTACTGGAAACAAAGCTGCTCTGCAAGATCTTAGTATCGGTATTGCTAATAATGGTATAGTTGGTAAAAAAATCGCCGATGATGCTATTGCCTCTCGACATATTATAGATAAAAGTGTTTTAGAGCCACATTTAGCAGATGCCTCTGTGTCTAGTAGAGCAATTGCTAATCTTGCTGTAAAAACTGCTCATATAGTAAATCAAAATATTACTAGATCAAAAATTGCATCTGATGCGGTTGGCTTTGACCAAATAGGTTCGGGCGAGGTATATGGAAAAGTTATAAAGGACAAAGGTATTACTGTGAGTAAAATTGATCCAGAAGATGCAATAATTGGGGATGTATTGACAGTTCAATCCGATGGAACTGTAGCTTTTGTTAAAGGAGCGTCTACTACTCAAGGACCTGGAAGTATTACATCTGACCCAACCATTGGTGTGACAGGAGGAGTAAATGCAACTTTTAAAGATGTTAACTTAAAGCTTAATATTAATTCGGTTGGTACCCAGCATTTGATGGATAAAGCAGTAGCTGTAGAAAAACTTGCTGATGCAGCTGTTGTCACACAAAAACTTGCTAATACAGCAGTAACCTCCGAAAAACTTGCTAATACAGCAGTTGGTTTTTATCACATACAGCCAGATGCTATTTATGGGAATGTGATTAAAAATGCGGCGATTACAACAGATAAGTTAGCAGATAAAAACGTTACAAACGCCAAGCTGGATATTGCTTCTGTATATGGAGAAGCAATTGCTACTAATGGAGTTTCTGCAGATAAAATAAGCTCTAAACAAGCAAGTGTGACTGCTGCTTCAGGGAGCGTGTTAACTGCTGATGGAAATGGTAATGCTGTTTTTGCTCCAATGCCTTCTATTGTGGGAGATGGAACTTTAGCAGGAAAGGGGCCTATAACGGTTGACAATGGCTCGGGATCAGTAGTTAAAGATGTGAATTTAAGTATTGCTCCTAATTCTATTTCCAATGAATACATTGGCTTAAAGGCTGTAGCCAATAATCAGATTCAAGAACAGGCAATTTACGGTAGTGTGATTAAACCTCAAGCTATAACTACCGATAAGATTGCCAATGCAGCAATTTGGGGAGATGTGATTAAATCTCAAGCCATTACTACGGATAAAATTGCTAATAGTTCTGTTACAGATGCTCAATTGGCTGATAACTCAGTTATGACCACAAAAATTGCAGACAGAAACGTTAGTGTTGCTAAAATATCTTCTCAGGGATCCCAAGACGGCTATGTTTTAACATCTGATGGAAATGGAGGTGCTAGTTTTATGCCAAACAATACCACTTCTTCTAATCCGATGAATAAGGTATTCTATTTGCCTGCTATTTATGTAGAAGTAGAATCTGGTAAAAGCGCTTCTATGGATTTATACCAGCAGTACGCAACACAGTTTCAAGCCCCAATGGTCAGTAATCCTGGTGCAGGGGAAAATGCTAGTTTACCTATTTTTCAAAGTAATCAACTGAATTATTTTATTACCTATTATGATCAAGATGTGTTTTATGATGTAAAGGTGAGTGATGATGGTGTAATGAGTTATAATGTTAAACTCAATGCAGTACCAACTGGTAAAACTTACTTCAATATTGTTTTACAAATTAAGGATGAATAACCTTACTTATCTAGTATATCTATTGTAAAAAAGAGGTATACTAGTTTAGTTAATGATCGATGCAAATTATGAAAAGAATATGTGATATAATTATTTTGTGTTTTTGCACTTATTTGTGTCAAGCACAAGAGTCTAATGGTTCAGTATACGAATTGCCTTTGACAACTACTCAAAAACCAAGTAATATTATTGATCTTTTAGGACGAAATTCCACTTCAGGAGCACAGCGTTTTACAGAAAATGGAATTGTTTTAACAAATCAAAGACAGGCAATCAGTGGTTTTGTAGTGGACGACCTGGAGATTAGTTTAGCGAGTAAAGCTACTTTTGAATTTGATTATGCTATGGCCTCTATCAATGAACCTGGTTATTCTCAGGGTGGAGGGCTAGCTTTTGTTTTATATGATGCTGCCACATCAGTACCCACTTTAGGTTATGGTTATTCCGCATTTGGATACTCCGTAACGGCCGCTGTTGCTACCGTTGGTACTAAGGGATTCTCTGGGGGATATCTAGCCATTGGACTGGATAATTATTCAGAGCGCTCACCTAATAAAGGTGGAGGGTTTCATGGACAAGGCGTTCTACAGATGTATGAATTACGCGAGGGGATAGGATCAAGAGATTATGCGAAATTAACAGTAGATCAAGGAATTAAAAATGATAATTTTATTTATTCTACAGGGCATATTACCTTTAGAGGAGGGACTATTCCAATGAGTACCACAAGAGGAAATCCTGTTTTACTTACAAAGTATTTTGGGGGAAATAGTGTAAAACCAGAGTATGTTACTATGGCAGAATTAGATTACCAAACCGGAGACTATAATTTTGGCCATAATCCTCTTGGAGATTTGATTGATATATCGGACGGTGGAAGTGCTCAATCTCCTAATTTCCGTCGCATGATTGTAGATGTATCTCCATATATAAATGAAGAAAGTGGCAAACAAGAGGGAACCTACATAAACGTTAGTACCTTAATTAATGGAAACAAAGTGGTTTTAATTGAGGATTTTTTATATTTAAGTAAATTTCAAACTTATTCTATAAACGCAAAGAACCAAAGTAGTCCTTATGAGTACAATCAACCAATTCCACAAAAAGTAAAGTTTGGTTTTACTGCAAGTACAGGAGAATTTACCTTACAAGCAGCGATAGTTAAAAATGTAAAAGTTACTTCTTCTGACTTTATTGTTATTCCTCCAACTTCATGGCAAATGTGCGTTAGTCAGAGTAATCAAAGTGCAGGAGCTAGTAGTTCTGCTATTTTGTTTAAGGACTCGGAATTAGATTTGGATAAGCAGACTTTTTATTTTTTGGATGAAAATGGGGGAAATATGGGACAAACCTTTACCCAAGATAATGTAGGTACATGGGTTTATGACCCAAATTTAAGTCAAGTCACTTTAACTATTTCCAATCAAGAAGTTAAGCCACAAGAGCAGTTAATGGTAAATTACGCTATCAAAGATACCAGTGGAAAGTCTTCCAAAAACACTGAACTATCGGTTTTAACTATAGCATGTGGAGCAATGCTAAATCCTCAAATAGAAAGCAAAGCAATAAAAAACTAAAAGTATTTTATTGTGTTATAGAGCAATGTTATAAAATTTAAGGTTATATTTCCAAAAACTATAAACAAATTTATTTTATTATGACTCAAATTGCAATACAGGACTTATATCCTGAAGAATTTGCCCACTGTTTTGGCTGCGGTACTCAAAACTCTCAGGGACATGGACTAAAGACTTATTTAAAGGGGGATATTACCGTTTCTACTTTTACACCCGATGCTAAATATACGGCTTTACCAGGTAGTGTTTACGGAGGACTTATAGCCTCTTTATTAGATTGTCATGGGACAGCCTCAGCTGCTGCTTTTGCAAGTAAAGCAAATGGGAAGGAGTTAGACAAAGGCACTTTGTCGGTTCGCTGCGTAACGGGTAATTTAAATGTAAACTTTAAAAAAGCGACTCCAATGGGACAGCCTTTAACTATTGTAGGAAAATTAAAAAGTATAGATGGTAGAAAAGTTACTGTTGCTATGGATTTATTTGCTATGGAAGAGCTCTGTGCTACTGGAGAGATTTTAGCTATTACTTTAAAGTAGTAATATGTTGTAGAATATCTATCAATAATTAAATAGCTTAGTTTTAAAAGCTAAAAAATAGAAGGAGTGTATTGTTTAAAAAAACGGGTCAAACTAATTTTTTAAAGGATGCGCTCTTTTGTTTTTATAATCGCCTATATAGACTACTTTGAAAAAGATTATTCTTTTTAATAATCAATATCTTTTCCCCACTAGAATTTATTTTTTAATGTGAATTACCAAGGTTTAAGGCTAGGTTGTTTTTATTAATAAGATGATTTTCAGTATTGTGGATTAATTTTTGTTACTATTAATACATAACCAAAATATTGTATTATGAAAAATTTTATAAAGAAAACAGTTTTAGGTTTTTGCGTAGCACTTTTAGGTCTTTTTGTGGTCTTATCTTGTAGCAAGGACGATGATCCGGTGAATAATGATCTTTTTGTTGGAAAGTATACCGGTAAGGTTACTTATGACTTTGGCGATAAACACATTAATACCTCTAATGGTAATGTAGAAGTTATTAAGGTTGGTAAGAACTATAATTTCCTATTTTCCAATGATATTCCAGATTTAACCGGAGTAGAATTTGAAAAAGATGGAGAAAATGTGGTGATTAATATTGACTCCGATCAGGCGCATTACATTCGCATAGATCAAAGTACTTTAGTGATAGCCTTTACTAAGGATGGGCGTTTTTGGACAGCAGATTGTGTAAGGTAGTATAATGGGTGTCTATGTGCTATTATTACAGCAATATAGGTATAAAAAGAAAGAGGTTTACTTAAATAGTAAACCTCTTTCTTTTTAATTTATTATAAATACCTTCTTAGTACTGATCGTTAGATCCAAAGATGGTTTTACGATTTTTGTAAGCACCCTTTGTAAAGTCTGGCATTTCTTGTACTTGACCATTCTCCTCAATAGATTTTTCACTCAGTGGAGTTACTGCATACCAAGTAGCCATGTCATATACGTCAAATGGGAATTCTACGTTTCTCTTAATACTTTCGATAAAAGCATTAATCATAAAGTAGTCCATTCCTCCGTGACCTGCACCTACTGCTTTTGCTTCGTTCTTTTTCCAAAGTGGGTGATCGTACTCCTCTAGGTGTTCTTTAGCATTATCCCATTGGTGATTGTATCCCATTTCTTTTTCAAAATAGATGTATCCTTTATCGAAAGCACCAGAGCTAATTTCTTGCCAAATTCCTTCGGTTCCCTGTACTTTAAATCCTAAATTATAAGGTCTTTGTAGAGAAGTATCATGAGTTAAAACAATAGTTTCTCCGTTTTCACACTTTAAAGTAGTTGTTACAATGTCTCCTTGTTTGAACTTCACTTGTGCATTTGGATGATCAGCTCCGCCATTATCGACAATATAACTGTTTAAACCTCTTGCCTTAGAAGCCATCGCCGTAAGGTGAGTAATTCTATTTCCGCGGTTAATATCAAACATTGCTGCAATTGGTCCTAATCCATGTGTTGGGTATAATTCCCCATTTCTATTTACATAGTGGTCCGTTCTCCAAGCAGCTTCACTGAATCCTTTTTCTCCGAATTCTACCCCATTTCCATAAGGTTGCTCTCCGTCGTTAAAAAGTACATTTCTTAAATCGTGTTGGTAACCACCTGTTCCGTGAATCATCTCACCGAATTTACCTTTTTTAACCATATTGAAGATAGCCATTAAATCACGTCTATAGCAAACGTTCTCAAGCATCATCACAGGTACTCCAGTTTCTTCATAAGCTTTAATGTAGTTCCAGCATTCATCTAAAGTCATAGCACCACATACTTCCATTCCAACGATTTTACCTGCCTTCATGGATTCAATTCCTTGTTGCTCATGCCATTCCCAAGGAGATGAGATAATTACTGCATCAATATCGTCTCTTTTTAAAAGGTTTTGGTAGTCATAATCTCCATTACCATAGACGATAGGTTGTTTTTTATTGTGTTTGTCTACAATTTTTTGTGCTCTTTTGATCATGCGAGGTTCTGGATCGGCCATTGCAATTACCTCTACGTCGTCACGTTTTAATAATTCATCTAAGTGTACTTGCCCACGCATTCCCACTGCAATCATTCCCACTCTAACTTTTTTAGCATTTTTGTCAAATGCAAAAAGGGAGTTAGGCATGATAAGAGAGGCAAAACCTGCCATAGCAGAAGATTGGATAAAATTTCTACGATTCATTTCTTAGTTTTTGTTTGGTTTAGGTTAGTTCTTCAAAAATAGACTAATAGTTGGTAAAAAAAAATTAAGCAATGAAAAAAATTCATTACTTAATTTTAATATACTGAAAACAAGATAAGTACTAATTGTTAAAATTTAACTTTTTATTCTATATCTTTATATACTTCAAGTGCTTTTTTAAGGATCTTAGCTGAACTAAGTAAATCCTCTTGTTTTAATACGTAAGCCATTCTAGCCTCGTTTAAACCTTGGTTCTTTGTAGAGTAAAAACCTTGGGCAGGTGCAATCATTACTGTTTGCTTGTCTAATTCGAAATCCTCTAATAGCCATTTAGCAAAATGGTCTACATCTTTTACTGGGAATTTAGCCACGCAGTAAAATGCTCCATGCGGTAAAGCTACTTCAACACCCGGAATTTCCTGCAAGGCTTTTACAAAAACATCTCTTCTTTGTTTGTATTCTGTAATTACCTGGTCAAAATAGGACTCAGGAGTGTCTAAAGCTGCTTCTGAAGCGATTTGTGCATAAGTAGGAGGAGAAAGTCTTGCTTGAGCAAATTTCATAGCTGTTTGCATTAACTCTTTGTTTTTAGAAACAATACATCCAATTCTAGCACCACACATACTATAACGCTTAGAAACAGAATCAATCATAATAGCGTTATTTGCCAAAGCTGGTATACTCATCACAGAGATGTGTTTGTATCCATCATAAGCAAATTCTCTATATACCTCGTCAGCAATTAAAAACAAATCATGCTTTAAAACAAGATCTGTTAATTGTTGCATTTCTTCGGCAGAATATAAATAACCTGTAGGGTTTCCAGGGTTACAAATTAAGATAGCTTTTGTCTTTGGAGTAATTAGTTTCTCAAATTCACTAATGCTAGGTAAAGCAAAGTTATCTTCAAATTTACTCATCACAGGAACTACATTAATTCCATTGCTTGTAGTAAATCCATTGTAATTAGCATAAAAAGGTTCTGGGATAATAATCTCATCTCCTTGGTCTAAAGTACTTGCTAAAGCAAACATTAATGCCTCAGAACCACCTGTGGTGATAATAATGTCCTCTGGTGTTACATCTAAGTTATGTTTTTGATAATAAGAGGCTAATTTTTTACGGTAACTTTCAAATCCAGCAGAGTGACTGTATTCTAATATTTCAATATTAGCATCTTTTACTGCTTGAAGTGCAACTTGAGGTGTTTTAATATCTGGCTGACCAATGTTTAAATGAAAAACATGATTTCCTTTTTTTCTTGCAACTTCCGCAAAAGGAACCAATTTTCTAATTGGTGATTCCGGCATGTTTAGGCCTTTTTGAGAAATTTTTGGCATAGTTAATAGGTTTATTGTTTGAATACTACAAGTAAAAGTTGAAAACCCATGTTTTCACCTTATTACACAAGTAGTCGTGGATGCAAATGTATATTATTTTTATGTTATGCAAGAATAAATTTATAAGTAAATAATAAGTTAAATAACATGTATTCCTGGTGTTTTTGGTTATTTTTGTTCCATTGTAAAACAATGTATTAACAACTCATGGACAAAAAAATAATATCTTTCATTTCTTCCACGCGATTAATGGCACTTTTATTTATTGTATTTGCGGTAGCTTTAGCTATAGGAACCTTCATAGAGGATCGCTATAATACTATTACTGCACGTATACTAATTTACAATGCCAAATGGTTTGAAATGATTATGTTGCTGTTTTTCTTAAATTTCCTTGGAAATATAAAAAGGTATCGCCTTTTAAATAAAGAGAAGTGGGCAACATTAATGTTACACGCAGCATTTATTTTTATTTTATTAGGTGCTTTTATTACGCGTTATATCAGTTTTGAAGGTATGATGCCTATTAGAGAAGGGGAAACAGCCGATAGTATCTATTCCCAAGATACCTTTGTAACAATCATGGCAGATGGTCAGTATGAAGGGCAAGAAAGAAGAAGAACTTTTGAAGAGCAAATGATTTTCTCTGACTACACTCCAAACAAGAATAAGTTTACTATTTCAGAAGAGTTCAATGGAATTGATTTTAAAGTAGTGTATAAAGACTTTGTTATGGGGGCTGTAGAAGAGATTCAGGAGAATCCAAACGGAGTGAACTTTTTGAAATTAGTAGAAAGCGGGGATGGAGATCGTCATGAGCACTTTTTAAAGCAAGGAGAAGTAGTGAGTATTCACAATGTTCTATTTGCGTACGATAAACCAACTCCTGGTGCAATTAATATTACAGAGGAGGAAGATGGCTTCTTTATGGAGTCTCCTTTTGAAGGAAACTTTATGGTAATGGCCGATCAGTCTACAGGACATGTAGAGGCGGGTGAGAAACACTCTTTAAACTTTAGATCGCTTTATTCCATGGCTGGTACGCAGTTTGTACTACCTGATATGCCAATTAAAGGTGAAATCGTTCTTGTAAGTGACGGAGATTATAAAGCCAGACATAATACCGATGCTTTAACTGTAGTGGTAGAGAGTCAAGGAGAGTCTCAAGAAGTTACTTTAATCGGTAAAGCTGGTAGAGTAGGTGAGCCTGTAAGTATTACTATTGGAGATTTAGATTTTACTTTAATGTTTGGAAGTAAAGTATATACTACTCCTTTTGAAATCCGTTTAAATAAATTTATTGCAGCTAAATACCCAGGGACACAAACTAGCTATTCTGCTTTTGAGAGCCAGGTTACTGTTATTGATGGACAAGAAGAGTTTGATGCTAGAATTTACATGAATAATATTTTAGATTATAAGGGATACCGCTTTTTCCAAGCAGAATTCGATAGAGATGAGAAAGGAACTATTCTTTCTGCAAACCACGATTTCTGGGGGACCTGGATTACTTATATAGGATATTTCTTTTTATACGTTGGTATGTTAGCTATTTTATTTGATAAAAATACTCGTTTTGGAGATTTACGTAGAAAACTAGATAAAGTAAGACAAAAGAAAGCTGCTTTACTTAGTATAATGGTTCTATTATTCTCTAGTGTTGCTTTTGCACAACACGATCACCAGAATCCACTTCGCCCTGCTCCAGCGGTGATTGATTCACTTGTTAAAACTACAGCTGTTTCACCACAGCACGCTGCTAAGTTTGGACAACTTGTAATCCAAGATTACGGTGGAAGAATGAAACCTATCAATACTTTTGCTTCAGAGCTTTTAAGAAAAGTATACAAAAAAGAAACTTACCAAGGATTGAACCCTGACCAGGTGTTTTTATCCATGACTCAGTTTACAGTTGCTCAACAAATACAAGGAGCACCAAACTATTGGTATTATGCTCCAATTATTACTCTTCCAAGAGGTAATGAGAAAATGACCCAAATCCTTGGACTTCCAAGTGGTACTAAACACGCTACTTTTATGGATTTCTTCGATGATAAGGGTAACTATAAATTGACTCAAGTAGTAGAAGATGCTAACCATACTCCTATTAAAAGTCAGTTTGATAAAGACTTCTTAGATATGGATGGGAAAATGGCTTTATTAAATGCTGCTTTTACCACACGTATTTTAACCATATTTCCAATTCCAGGTGATGACAATAATAAATGGGTATCTCCACTTGAATTAAATGAGGTTGCGATCCATGGAATGGATTCAGTTTTTACAAAAACTATCCTACCTAGAATGTATGTACCTGCTTTATTCCAAGCTAAAGAAACAGGAGATTACTCTAAGGCAGATGAGTTTTTATCTCATATGAAGACTTATCAGCAAACTATGGGTAAAGAGGTAATGCCAGAGCAAAAGCGTATTGAGTTTGAAATCTTATACAATGAGTATAATATCTTTAAAACCCTTTACTCTTACTATATGCTAGTAGCAGTATTTATGTTTATCTTCATTATTGCCGATATTATCAAACCAAATCGCTTGAGTAAAGCACTTGTGAAATATTTAAGCTATGGGGTAGTTATCTTGTTTATTATTCACACTTTAGGTCTAGCAGTTCGTTGGTATGTATCTGGACACGCTCCTTGGAGTGATGCTTATGAATCGGTTATTTATGTAGCTTGGGCAACAGCATTATTTGGATTATACTTTGGACGTAAAAGTGAATTAACCATTGCATCTACTTCCTTTGTGGTTGGTATGATTCTTTGGGGAGCACACTTAAACTACATGGACCCTTCTATTGCTAACTTGCAACCTGTATTAAACTCTTATTGGTTAATTATACACGTAGCAGTAATTGTTGCAAGTTATGGACCATTTACTTTAGGTATGATCTTAGGAATTGTATCCTTAATCTTAATGATCTTAACCAATAGTAAGAATAAGGCTAAAATGGATTTAAATATTAAGGAGTTAACTTATATTAATGAAATGGCCTTAACGGTAGGTTTAGTGCTTTTAACTATTGGAAACTTCTTAGGAGGACAATGGGCTAATGAAAGCTGGGGAAGATACTGGGGATGGGATCCAAAGGAAACATGGGCTTTAATTAGTATTATGGTTTATGCCTTTGTTATTCACGCTCGTTTTGTACCTGCTTTAAGAGGAACATGGATTTTTAACGTATTTAGTGTTTTTGCTTTCTACTCTATTATGATGACATATTTTGGAGTTAACTTCTACTTAAGTGGACTACACTCTTATGCACAAGGAGAGCAAGTAATCACGCCTTCTATTGTTTGGTATTCTTTAGGGTTCTGTATTTTACTAAGTACAGCGGCTTGGTTTGGGTACCGTAAATACTATAAAAAATAATTAATTATTTTTCTTATAAATCAAATGAAAAGGGAGAGTCCATTATGGATTCTCCCTTTTTCATTTGATTTGTTTTTTTTTATGGGTTTTAAGCTTTGATAGGATATAAGACCTAACCACTTTAACACTAAAGTGTAGCTGTAGCTGCAAAGACCTGTATAGAGATTAAGCTTTGTATCTATTAAAGAAGGTTGAGGTAGGATTTGTTTTAAATACTGGTGTATAACACATTTTATACTGTAGTAGTGTCTTTGTTCAAAGTTACTTTATATGTACTGTTATAGAGTTTAAAAAAGGGGGTAAAGCCCTATCTGTTGGGAGTTATTTTAAAAACAGCTATTAGGGAAAAAAAATGGGGCTGTCTCTAAAGAAAAAGAGGCAGCCCTATTTTATTGCATTTTACGTCTGTGTGATTTTCGGTATTTTTCTAAATATGCGAAGCTCAGACATTGGAAAAATATATTTTCGGTATTTTGGTGTAAAAAGAGGCATTTTATGCCACTCTTTTTCTAATATTCTGTGCGATTGCCAATAATCCGAACTCTAA
>NZ_JBTXLS010000007.1:0-89611 GCF_054871665.1 Myroides sp. LJL115
CCTTCATTAGGTAACATTCATTTACTACTCATTTAAATTAAGTTCAGTCCTTCAGTATTTCGTAAGACTTCTTGGTATTGCCAAGCTTGTATCCATACCTACTATGACTTCTGCTGACTTCTTACAGCAATTGTTATCCATAGTTCTGTAAAAAAAAACTTTCCTATGTCTGTAAGACCTCCCCAGGTAAGAACAGTAACTTTCCCCTCATATACCTGCTATATTTACCCTAAATATCTCCGTACAACTTTGGACTTCAGTTTGTTTAGCAACCTTATCCGATATTATTGAGCCTGATATAGTTTCTGTTCGTCAGGTCAAGGGTTTGCCTAGCGCTTCCTTCAGATTCCACCTTGCGATGGACACCCTTGCATTTGGCTAACACTTCCCGTTGTAAAGGCGTGTTCGGGACTTACACCCTAGAGTTACTACCCATGCTGGGCACACTAAAAAAGGGGCTGTCTCACAATTGAAAACAGCCCCCTTTTTTGTTTAATACATATCGTATTTTACTTAGTATAATTTAATTTGGAATAAAAAACTATAACTAACAAATAGCCTCTGAATGACAACGAAGTAACCTTTATCAGACAAACTCTTTTGCTTATTTCTTAAAAATAACTTTATTAAAAACTATTAATATTCCGACTCCCACTGAAATGGCAACATCTGCTAAATTAAATATTGCATTAAAAAAAGTGAAATAACTTCCTCCCCATATAGGTAACCATTGTGGTAGATAACCCTTCCAAATAGGAAAATAAAACATATCTACAACCTTACCATGAAATACAGTACCATATGGATCTTGAGAAAAGATACTTGCTAATTGATGTGTACTATCATTAAAGATAATTCCGTAAAAAACAGAATCAATAATATTACCAACTGCCCCAGCTAAGATAAGAGAAATAGCGATAATTAAATAATTAGACATTTTCTTCTTAACCGAGTCTACTAACCACCAACCAATTCCACATACTGCAACAATTCTGAAAAGAGTTAAGGCTAATTTCCCATAATTTCCAGGTAACTCAACTCCCCATGCCATACCGTCATTTTCAATAAAATGAATTCTAAACCAATCTGCTACATAGTACTCCTCTCCTAATAAGAAATTTGTTTTTATAAAAATTTTCAACCATTGATCTAATATCAATACTACAACAACAAGTAGGACAGCTCTTTTTAATGACATTTTCGATTATTTACAAAAGCAAATGTAAATTATTTTAAGGTAAAAAAAAAACGCTCTTTAAAAGAGCGTCTTTATATTTTACTAACGTTGTAGGTTCTTTGCCTCAATACTCATTGTTGCGTGAGGAACAAGTTTTAAACGTTCCTTATCGATCAATTTTCCTGTTACTTTACAAATACCATAGGTTTTGTTTTGAATCCTTACCAATGCATTACGCAAGTCTCGGATGAATTTTTCTTGACGGATTGCCAATTGTGAATTTGCCTCTTTCGACATAGTTTCACTACCTTCTTCAAAAGCTTTAAACGTTGGTGAGGTATCATCCGTCCCATTGTTTAAATCATTCATGTAGGCACTTTTAATCAATTCTAAATCTGCTTGCGCTTTCAAGATCTTTGCCTGAATCAGCTCTTTAAAATCTGCTAATTCCGCATCAGAGTATCTCACTAATTCATTAACTTCTCTCATAACTAAATTATTTAATAACTACTACACGCGTTTTTAGCTCATCAAATTCTAATTCAATTCCTTCCTTCAGACTTGGAACAAAATCTAATTCACTTGTTAGCGTCTCAGATTTTATGTACTCTTGGTTGGCTAAAACCGCCTTTTTAATATCTTCTTGTTCTTCTAAAGTAATCTTTATCTTGTCTGTAACTTCAAAACCAGAATCTTTTCTAATATTTTGAATACGATTAACAAGTTCACGTGCTATACCTTCATCTCTTAACTCAGGAGTTATTGTAATATCTAATGCCACTGTAAGACCAGCTTCATTAGCAACTAACCATCCTTCTATATCTTGAGAAGTGATTTCCACATCTTCTAATGTTAAGATAATACTTTTTTCTGTTAAATTAACTTCAATTTCTCCATTTTTTTCAATTAAACTAATATCCCCTGGAGTAAATTCTTGTATCTTCTTAGAAATCAACCCCATATCTTTACCAAATCTAGGCCCCAAAGTCTTAAAGTTAGGTTTAATGTTTTTCACTAAGATACCTGAATCATCGTCTAATAACTCTATCTGTTTTACATTAACCTCTGCTTTGATAAGATCAGCAACAGCCAAGATTTCTTGACGTTGGCTCTCTTCTAAGATAGGAATCATTACTCTTTGTAATGGTTGACGAACCTTAATCATCTCCTTCTTACGTAAAGATAAAACTAAAGAGGAGATTATTTGCGCTTTATGCATTCTACTCTCTAATCCCAGATCTACCAACTGTGGTTGGAACTCAGGGAAGTTAGCCAAATGTACAGATTCAAAAGACTCTTTATTCGTTACAGAGATTAAATCTTTGTAAAGCTTATCCATGAAAAATGGTGCAATCGGAGCCGAAAGTTTCGATACTGTTAACAAACAAGTATATAAAGTCTGGTAGGCAGCAATTTTATCTGGTCCATATTCCCCTTTCCAGAATCTTCTCCTACATAAACGAACGTACCAGTTACTTAAGTTCTCAGAAACGAACTCGGAAATAGCACGAGCAGCTTTTGTTGGCTCATATTCGTTATAAAATTCATCAACTCTTTGTACTAAAGTATTTAGCTCAGAAAGAATCCAACGGTCTATCTCTGGTCTACCTTCTATAGCAATGTCTTCTTCTTTATAAGAGAAACCATCAATATTAGCATATAATGCAAAGAAATTATACGTATTGTATAACGTTCCAAAGAACTTTCTTCTTACTTCAACTATTCCTTCTAAGTCAAATTTCAAGTTATCCCATGGATTAGCATTTGAAATCATGTACCAACGAGTTGCGTCAGGTCCATGTTCTTGAAGTGTCTCAAATGGATCTACTGTGTTACCCAAACTCTTAGACATTTTCAAGCCATTCTTATCCAATACTAGTCCATTAGATACAACATTCTTATAAGCATTTGTATCAAATACCAAAGTTGATATAGTATGTAGAGTGTAAAACCATCCACGCGTTTGGTCTACTCCCTCAGCGATAAAATCAGCTGGGTAACTCTTATTTTGATCAATTAATTCTTTATTCTCGAAAGGATAATGCCACTGAGCATACGGCATAGAACCAGAATCGAACCAAACGTCAATTAAGTCCGCTTCACGATACATAGGCTTACCTGTACTAGATACTAAAACAATAGAATCCACTACATTTTTATGTAAGTCTACTTTATCATAGTTTTCTTCACTGTTATCTCCAACTACAAAACCTTCAAAAGGATTTGTTTTTTGAATACCAGCCTGCATAGATTTTTGTATCTCATTAACCAATTCTTCCATAGAACCAATTAAAATCTCTTCTGAGTTGTCTTCAGTTCTCCAAATTGGAAGTGGAATACCCCAGTAACGAGAACGGGATAAGTTCCAATCGTTGGCATTTTTCAACCAATTTCCAAAACGACCTTCTCCTGTAGCCTTTGGCTTCCAGTTAATATCTTGGTTTAATTCAAACATACGGTCTTTCACTTCCGTAACCTTAATGAACCAAGAGTCTAATGGATAATATAAAACAGGCTTATTAGTTCTCCAACAATGTGGATAACTATGCACATATTTTTCTACTTTGAATGCTTTATTCTCTTCTTTTAAACGGATAGCAATTTCTACGTCTACAGAACGCTCTGGCTCTTGACCTTCATCATAGTATTCGTTTTTCACATACTTACCTGCTAAGTCTCCCATCTGAGAAACAAAACGCCCTTGTAAATCTACTAAAGGAACTGCGTTTCCTTCTTGATCTAGGATAAGCATAGCTGGAACCTCAGGAGTAGCTTCTTTTGCAACTCTAGCATCATCTGCACCAAATGTTGGAGCAGTATGAACAATCCCTGTTCCATCCTCTGTAGTAACGAAATCTCCTGCAATTACGCGGAAAGCATTTTCTGGATTTTCGTATGGTAAGGTATAAGGTAAAAGTTGTTCATATTTAATACCAATAAGATCAGCTCCTTTGAAATCCTTAACTACTAAGTAAGGGATTTTCTTATCTCCATTTTGGTAAGCTTCTAATTCTTGCTCTGTTTCTACTTTTTGGAATTTTCCACTAAACTGTTTACCAATTAAAGCTTTAGCTAAAATTACAGTAATTGGAAGTCCTGTATATTGATTATACGTTTTAACTAAAGTATAATCAATTTTTGGCCCAACTGTTAATGCTGTATTCGAAGGTAACGTCCAAGGTGTAGTCGTCCATGCTAAAAAGTCTACATCAGAAAATTCACTTAAGAAATCTGGAAGGCTATCTTGAACAGCGCGGAACTGAGCTACAACAGTAGTATCGGTAACATCCTTGTAACAACCTGGTTGATTTAATTCATGAGAAGACAAACCAGTTCCTGCCTTAGGTGAGTAAGGTTGAATCGTATATCCTTTATAAATTAAATTTTTATTATATATCTGTTTTAATAACCACCAAACAGACTCCATGTACTTAGGTTTATAAGTAATATATGGATTTTCCATATCTACCCAATACCCCATTTGCTCTGTTAAGTCATTCCACAAGTCTGTATAGCGCATTACTGTTTGCTTACAAGCTTGGTTATATTCCTCAATAGAGATCTTTGTACCTATGTCTTCTTTGGTAATTCCTAATTCTTTTTCTGTACCTAATTCTACTGGTAGACCATGCGTATCCCACCCAGCTTTTCTTTTTACTTGGTAACCTTTTTGTGTTTTATATCGACAAAAAATATCTTTAATCGCACGAGCCATCACGTGGTGAATACCCGGTTTTCCGTTTGCTGAAGGAGGTCCCTCAAAAAACACAAATGGCTTATTATCGTCTCTTGTACTAATACTTTTTTCAAATATTGATTGTTCTTTCCAAAATTCGCGCATCTCTGACGCTACTCCTGACAAATCAAGATTTTTGTATTCTGTAAATTTAGTGCTCATCGTTATTAACTATAATATTTTTTTATCAATTTCGCGAATTTAAACAATTTCCTCTAATAATTAGCTAATTAATTGGTAGGAAAATCTTTAATGTAAATAATTATTCAAAAACTTCGTACAAAACCTCCAATGACTTGGGTTTTTTGAACGAACTTAAATGCTCTTCAAAGTAGATTAGCAACAAGTTTAGTAATTTTTTTCTATCCTTGCTATTAAAAACATTTTGTTCTACTTGAAAAGTCAAATTTAATAAACGCTTTAATAAATATGTTTGTTCTTTATCAAAGGTTTCTAGATCTTGTAAAGAAGTAAAATTACCCTCCCTCCAATTAAAATATTCCAAATCCTCACTAGATCTATCTGGATAGAAACCAAAGTGCTTACATAGCTCTATGAGTAGAACTAAATGAAAATTACTTGGATTATCATGGGTATCAAGCCATAGTAAGGCTGTTTCTATATAATCAAAGAAAGCCAAATCTTTCTCCTGAAGACTAATGGAGTTATGCAAAATCTCTCCAACAAAAATAGCAATGCTGTTTTTATAAAAATCATAATAAATAGATTGATATACATGTCCTACTTTAATTTCTTTAAAGTATTCCATACTTCCTTTATTTTTAAAGGTAAACTCAATTTCCAAATTCATCAATGGTTGAAAATATGCTATTTTTTGTGTGGATTTACCTTTTGAGAACGCATTAGGCACATAAAAGGTCTGTACACCTACCTCTTTAGTTAAACACTTTACTATCAATCCTTTCTCTTGATATTTCAAAGCACTTAACACGATTGCTCTAGTCTTTACTATCATTGTGCTTTACTTCTATTTGTTCTTTGAACTCAACTAACTTATGATTATTATTCAAACATAGCAAATTTACTCTTTTTTAGAATCACTTTCCTATTTGAAGGCTAAGTTGTCTACCTTTTTAAATTTTATAAATACCACCACCTAATCCTCTTACATTTTTCTCTTATAATCTCCCTGTTCTCTTAGCTAGAAAACTAAGGTAGTTCATGTTCTAAACTTTGCTTTATAAGCCATAATTGATTTTAATTTATATAGCTTTGTAGTAAAACCATTTTTATGAAAAAGATTTTCCTTTTTATTGTCTTTGCAGCTTTTGCTATGAGTTGTGAAAACAAAGTTGATCCAGGATTAGTAATAGAACAACAATCCTTTAAAGCCAAGGCAAATACTGGCTGTCAAGATTTAGAATGTACAAGTATTTCCATTAATGTACCTATTATCAGCTCACCGCAAAATATTGCCAATACAGCCATCAATACAATTACATTAGATACTATTGCTGATTTGATGTCTTTTGAAGCAGATTTAACCCATATTACCTCCTATGATTCTTTAGTTAAGGATTTTATAAAGACCTATGAACAGTTTATCGTTCAATTTCCAGATGATACTATTCCATGGAAAGCAGAAGTAGAGGTGCAAAATACTTTTACTAATAAAACTATTTATGCAAGCGCTGTAGAATACTATACTTTCGCAGGTGGAGCCCACGGATATAATTCTAAATTCAGCCTTATTTTTGATTTTACTACAGGAGAATTAATCCCAACTAAAAAGCTTTTTAAGAATTGGGGCAATTTAATGACTTTAATAGAACCTAAACTTAGCTATGCGCAAGAGTTGAAAGATAAACACGGAGTATTAGCTTTACCTTCTAATGTTTACATTTTCCCAGATAAAGTACTATTAGCTTATACCAATGAGGATCTATTTTCTACTAAAGAAAAAGTAGACTATATAGAGTTTAGTATAGAGCAAATTAGTCCTTTTATCACTTATGATTTAACTCCTACTCAACAAGAGTAGTTATATTATTAAAAAAGCCAAATACCTAGAGCAAGTGAGTATTTATAAAAAAATATTTAAACAAACCGTTATATATGGCCTAGCGGCAGTTTTTCCTAAAGTAATAGGATTTTTCCTAGTACCTTTTCACACACAATTTATGCCCGACCAAGCATACGGTCAATATAGTGTTGTATTTGCGATTATTACATTTTTCAATGTGATTCTTGCTTTTGGAATGGAAACAGCTTTTTTTAGGTTTTACAATATGCAGGATAATAAAGTAGCTGTAAGTAATACAGCTACTTTATTTCTACTTTTCACTACACTTTGCTTTTTAGCTATCTGTTTATTTACACAGGAGTTTTGGGCAGATTTATTAAATATCTCCCAGCAAGTATTTCAATATGTTATTTGGATTCTAGTCTTTGATACCTTAGTGATTATTCCTTTCGCTAAATTAAGAGCTAACCAAAGGCCTATGGTATATAGTAGTATAAAGATAATAAATGTACTATTATTCACAGGATTAAACGTATTCTTTTTATATCTTCTACCCAAGGCAGCTTTCAATAACCCAGCTTCCTTTTGGACAGAAATATACAAAGAGGATTATCAAGTTGCCTACCTATTTTTAGCTAATCTAATTGCAAGTTTATTGACCTTTTTATTCTTTATTAAAGAATATTTTAGCCTAAAATTATCCATTGATATTACCCTTACTAAAAAAATGCTACGCTATGCCTTTCCAATAATGATTGGAGGATTGGCTTTTGCTACAAATGAAGGTTTTGATAAAATATTATTGGAAAGACTTTTACCTAAAGACGTTGCATTAGCACAAATTGGTCAGTACGCAGCTTGCTATAAGCTTGGATTATTTATGGTATTATTTCGTCAAGCTTACACCCTTGGTATTGAGCCTTTTTTCTTTAACTATGCCAAAAACGCAGATGCTCCTATCAAATACGCTACGATTACGAAATACTTTACCATTTTCGGAAGTTTAATAATGTTAGTAATTGTAGTGTTTTCAGATATTTTAAAAATATTCGTAATTAGAAATCCAGAATACTGGGCGGCAATGAGCATTGTACCATTGATTATTCTAGCCAATTTATGTATGGGAATTTATACTAACTTATCGGTTTGGTATAAGTTAAAAGATAAGACAATGATGGGTGCATATATCTCTATTATAGGAGCCATCTTAACTCTTATTTTTAACTTTGCATTGATTCCTTATCTTGGCTATATTGGATCGGCAATAGCTACTCTAATAGCCTATGGAGCGATGATGATCATTTCTTACCTACTAGGTCAGAAGTACTATCCTATACCCTATGATATAAAAGCTATAAGTGGTTACTTAATTGCTTCGATTAGCTTTTGTTTTATCTACTTTTATTTCTTCAGAGAAAATTATTTTATAGGTATTACTTTCATCCTTTTATTTACCTTACTTATCCTTAAGGAACAATATCCTGTATGGAGAAAAAAAGTAAATAATAGATAAATACAAAAAAAGGACTCTAAATTAAAGTCCTTTTTTTGTATTTAAAAGTAAAGATTTAATTATTTAAAGCCTTTTCTTTATTATATTTGAGAGTATAACTAAAATCCACCTTAGAAACTTGGTTGGCCTTAACATTCAAATTCCAACTTAGTATTCCTTTTTGCGCATCTACTTCTGCTTGATCTCTTTTGAATAAATCTACTTCAATATCCGTATTCTTACTCACAGGAATTTGATCTTGGATTAAAATATCTATACTTTGCTTCTTATTGTTCTTAACAAGTATTTCATACGCTAAAGTTTCATTCTTGCGATTCGATAACACCCTATTACTTGCCTTATCGCTGATTAACCTTCTAGAAACTTGTACTTGAGAGTCTTTACCCAAATTAAGTTCTAAAGTCTGCTCAGTATTATTGGTATCTAAGAAGGTACTTCCAATATAAAACCCTTCAAAAATTACATTGGCACTTCCACTTAATAAGTTATAGTCCTGGTAATCATTTACTTTTGCTACTAAATAAGCATTAGGGTCAACTTTTACTGCACTATAATACTGGTAGTTAGCTTGTAACTCAAATGTATCTAAACTTACAAAATGAGTTTTAGAATCGGATAAAATTCTAGAAGAAGACTTAATATCAAAAACAATATTCATTTGCTTCTGGCTGATAGCTACATTTGGTTGTAATACATTATTTGCAGGCATACTAACTACACTTTTAGCCCTAGCAAAAGCATTAGAACTACCAACAAAATATTCTTTTTCCTCTACTATATTTTCTTTATAATCGATAAACCAAGTATCTAAAACTGGTTTAATGTTATCTTGATTTGCAAAACCACTAACTAAACTAAGCTTGAGATTATTCCAATCTAGCCCTGTATTTTGTTTAATACCTGCTTTATAATTTACCTGTATAGGAGTGTTTAGCTCTTTAATATTTAAATCATAAGCTGCAAACCATTGTGCTGTATTAGTAAAATACCTTAAATCAAAAACAACTTCTTGTTCTATATTACTCTCAACTTGAACAATGATTTGACCTTTTCCATAATTACTTCCTAGTTCATTTCCTGCCTCTAATCGCAGTTGCAAACTTGAGAGCAATTGTTCTAGCTCTATCTTCTTTTGTCTCTTTTGATTTAACTCTAGACTAAGATCGGTTCTTTTTTTAGTATAAAAATCCACTAAGTTTCCTAGTTCTACAGAAAAATTAGTTCCATTCCCACTTGGAATAGTCTGATTGGCATCTAAAATATTGAGCGCATTTGATACAGAGGTCGTTGAAATAGACAAATGTTCTAATTCTTGACCAATAGTATAAATACTATCCGTTAATGTATTACCTGTTAAGCCTTGCTTTATAGCTTTATCATAATTAGTTGCAAATACAGTAGATAAAATATGAACTGGTTTACTACTACCTATGTGAATACTGTTTTGATTCAAGGAGGATGATAAATTACTAATTAACACCTGGCTCTTACCTTTAGGCAATTTAACTTTGACTCTATGTTGTAAATCCGCACCATTAAAATAGATACGTACATCCTGTATAGATGCAACAGCTTTTACTTGGTTTTGGGCAAAAACCACTGCGCTTTGTAGTCCTAATAAAACCATTATAAAGGTGAAAATAATCTTTCTCATAACTAAATAATTAACGTCCAAACAAGGCACTTACTACATCTTCGATTTTACTAACATAAACAAGCTTTATTCCTTTACCAGAATAACTCACTTTATTGTACTTTGAAATAAAAATATATTCGAAACCTAACTTCTCTGCTTCTAAAATTCGTTGATCTACACGATTAACAGGTCTAATCTCTCCCGATAGTCCAACTTCAGCAGCAAATACAACATTACGACCTATTGGAATATCTTGATCCGAAGATAAAACAGCAGCAACAACACCTAAATCTATAGCGGGATCATCTACCGTAATACCACCGGTAATGTTTAAGAATACATCTTTTTGTCCTAAACGAAAACCAGCTCTTTTCTCTAAAACGGCTAAAATCATATTTAAACGCTTCAGATTGTACCCTGTACTACTTCTTTGTGGGGTACCATAAACTGCAGTACTCACCAATGCTTGTACTTCTACCATTAATGGTCGCATCCCCTCTAAGGTCCCAGAAATTGCGGTTCCAGATAACTGTTCTTCTTTATGAGATAAAAGAATTTCTGCCGGATTAGAAACTTCTTTTAAACCAGATCCTCGCATTTCGTAAATACCTAGTTCAGCTGTAGAACCGAAACGGTTTTTGTTTGCTCTTAAAATTCTAAAAACATGATTGCGATCTCCTTCAAACTGCAAGACTGTATCTACCATATGCTCTAGCATTTTTGGCCCAGCTATACTTCCATCTTTAGTTATATGTCCAATTATTAAAACAGGAGTGCCCGTTTCTTTTGCAAACTTGGTTAATTCTGCTGTACACTCCTTAATTTGAGAGACAGTCCCAGAAGAAGCTTCTATATAATCGGTATGCAAAGTTTGAATAGAGTCAATAATAAGAACTTCGGGTTTAATTTCCTCTATCTGTCGAAATATATTCTGCGTATTAGACTCGGTAAGAATAAAGCAATTATCATTATTGGGATTAATTCTCTCTGCTCGCATTTTTATTTGCTTTTGACTTTCTTCCCCAGAAACATATAAAACCTTGTAGGGTAACTTTAAAGAAATCTGTAGCAAAAGCGTACTTTTTCCAATACCAGGTTCACCTCCTAATAAAATCATTGACCCCGGTACAATTCCCCCTCCTAGAACGCGGTTTAGCTCACCATCTAAAGTATCTAAGCGCTGTTCTTCACTTGCATCTATCTCACGTATTAAAACTGGCTTAGCAACCCTATTGCTACTATTTCCAGCTGTAGCAATTCCCTTCCAACCACTAGCCTGCTCTTTTTGAACTACTTCTTCTACTAAGGTATTCCATTCCTTACATCCTCCACATTGACCCATCCATTTTGGATATTTAGATCCACAATTTTGGCAAAAAAAAGCTGTTTTTACTTTAGCCATCCCTCAAAATATTAATAGATTATACTTTCTTAAGCAATTTAAAAAAAAAAGCCGATTCATAAATGAATCGGCTTTGTATTATGTGTCTTTAACTAATTAATTAGCTAAAATAATAATCTTATTATCGTTTAATTCTAATGTACCAAAGTTTACTGGTAAATGATAAGTATCATTTGAAACTTTAGTAAATCTTGAACTAAATGCTTCTTTTATAGAAATGTTACTTCCTGTAAACTTAATCTCACCTTTAGTTAAGACAGATACAATAGAAGCGTGATTGTTTAGCATCTGAAATTCTCCATCAGCTCCCGGTACAGATACAGAAGTAACTTCTCCAGAAAATAAAGTTGCCTCAGGCGATACGATTTCTAACTTCATGATCTATATTTTTTAGTGATTATTAAAATTCAGCATTCATTTTCTCTCCAGCTTCAATTACTTCTTCAATTGAACCTTTTAAGTTAAATGCAGCTTCTGGTAAATGATCTAATTTACCATCCATAATCATGTTAAATCCTTTGATTGTATCTTTAATATCAACTAATACACCAGGGATACCAGTAAACTGCTCCGCTACGTGGAATGGTTGAGATAAGAAACGTTGAACTCTACGAGCTCTATGTACAGCTAATTTATCCTCTTCTGACAATTCTTCCATACCTAGAATTGCAATAATATCTTGTAATTCTTTGTATTTTTGAAGGATTTCTTTTACTCTTTGTGCACAATCATAGTGCTCATCACCTAAAACTTCTGGAGATAAAATTCTTGAAGTAGAATCTAATGGATCTACTGCAGGATAAATACCTAACTCAGCAATCTTACGAGATAATACAGTAGTAGCATCTAAGTGAGCAAACGTTGTTGCAGGAGCTGGGTCAGTTAAGTCATCCGCAGGTACATATACCGCTTGTACAGAAGTAATAGATCCTTTTTTAGTTGAAGTAATACGCTCTTGCATCGCTCCCATCTCAGTTGCTAATGTAGGTTGGTACCCTACTGCAGAAGGCATACGTCCTAATAAAGCAGAAACCTCAGAACCCGCTTGTGTAAAACGGAAAATGTTGTCTACGAAGAATAAAACGTCTTTACCTTGGTCATCACCTGCACCATCACGGAAG
Organism: Myroides sp. LJL115; assembly: GCF_054871665.1. Taxonomy (NCBI): domain Bacteria; kingdom Pseudomonadati; phylum Bacteroidota; class Flavobacteriia; order Flavobacteriales; family Flavobacteriaceae; genus Myroides; species Myroides sp. LJL115. The sequence goes on from NZ_JBTXLS010000007.1 coordinate 12,570, forward strand.
TATTCAGCAATAGTTAATCCTGATAAAGCAACACGTGCACGTGCCCCTGGTGGCTCATTCATCTGACCGAATACGAATGTAGCTTTAGATTCTTTCATTCCAGGTCTATCTACTTTAGATAAATCCCATCCTCCATTTTCCATAGAAGTCATGAAATCATCACCATATTTAATAATACCTGACTCTAACATCTCACGTAATAAGTCGTTACCCTCACGAGTACGCTCACCAACTCCTGCGAATACAGAAAGTCCACCGTGTCCTTTAGCGATATTATTGATTAATTCTTGAATCAAAACAGTTTTACCAACTCCAGCACCACCGAATAATCCAATCTTTCCTCCTTTTGCATAAGGCTCAATTAAGTCGATTACCTTAATTCCTGTGAAAAGAACTTCAGTTGAAGTAGATAAATCTTCAAATTTTGGAGCCTCACGGTGAATTGGTAAACCAGCAACACCGTCTTTTGGTAAGTTTCCTAGACCATCAATAGCGTCACCAACAACATTAAACAATCTACCAAATACTTCTTTCCCAATAGGAACTTGGATAGGAGATCCAGTAGCGATAACTTCATATCCTCTACTTAATCCGTCTGTTGAGTCCATTGAAATTGTACGAACTGTATCTTCTCCAATGTGTGATTGTACTTCAAGTACTAATTTAGAACCATCTGGTTTAGTGATTTCTAATGAATCATAAATTCTCGGAAGTTCGGAATTCTCTGTGTTGAAGACTACATCAACAACAGGTCCGATGACTTGCGCAACTTTTCCTGTAACTTTAGACATTGCTTATGTATTTATTTAACAGCTATTTACCTTTAATGAAAAATACTACTTTTTCAGAGTGCAAAGATAGTTTTTTTATCGTAATATAAAAAGCCTCAAAATTTATTTTTTATAAAAAAATGCGACGCCTTAAAAAGGGTCGCATTTATACCTCTTATTCTACAGTAACTGACTTAGCCAAGTTCCTCGGCTGATCCACATTACATTCTCTTAATACAGCTATATGGTAGGATAATAACTGTAAAGGAATCGTCGCTAATATAGGCGTTAAAGCCTCAGATATACCCGGTACCTCGATAACATGGTCTGCTAAATTGCGAACTTGAGTATCTCCTTTTGTAACTACAGCAATAATTTTACCATTTCTAGCTTTGATTTCTTGAATATTACTAACCACTTTATCATAATGCAACTGGTCAGGAGCAATTACAATAACAGGCATATGCTCATCAATAAGAGCAATTGGACCGTGTTTCATTTCAGCCGCAGGATAACCTTCAGCGTGAATATATGAAATCTCTTTTAATTTAAGAGCACCTTCCAAAGCCACAGGATAGTTATACCCTCTACCTAAATAAAGACAGTTATTAGAATTCTTATATACTTTAGAAATCTCTAATATTGCTTCATTTTGGGTTAAAGCTTCTTCTACTCTCTCTGGAATAAGTTCCAGTTCATGTAGATATTTTAAATATTCTGAATTAGCCAACGTACCTTTAGCCTTAGCTAAGCGCAAAGCTATTAAAGTCAAAATAGTTATCTGAGTAGTGAATGCTTTTGTAGAAGCAACCCCAATCTCAGGCCCAGCATGAGTATAAGCCCCAGCATGAGTTTCTCTTGAAATAGAAGAACCTACTACATTACAAACCCCAAAAACAAAAGCACCTCTGTTTTTTGCTAATTTAATAGCAGCTAATGTATCCGCAGTTTCCCCAGATTGAGAAATAGCAATAATTACATCATCACTATTTATAATCGGATTTCTATATCTAAATTCAGAAGCATACTCCACTTCCACAGGAATTCTTGCAAACTCCTCAATGATATATTCTGCGACAAGTCCAGCATGCCAAGAAGTACCACAAGCAACAATGATTATCCTTTTTGCATTAAGGAATTTCTCAATATTATCTTCAATTCCAGCCATCTTAACGATCCCTTTATCGGCTAATAATCTTCCTCTAAAAGTATCTTTAATTACCTCTGGTTGTTCGAAAATCTCTTTAAGCATAAAATGGTCATAGCCATTTTTTTCGATTTGCTCCAAATTCAATTGAAGCTCTTGAACATAATGATCTACCAAGGAATCATCTTTTATTTTCCTAATAATTAATGGCTTATGTAAACGAATAATAGCCATTTCTTCATCTTCAAGGTAGATAGCATTATTTGTATATTCAATAAATGGAGAAGCATCTGAGGTAATGAAATATTCATTATCTCCGATACCAATTGCTAAAGGACTACCAAGTCGCGCAGCTATTATTTCATCAGGCTTCTTTATATCCATAACAGCAATAGCATAAGCTCCTACTACTTGATTTAATGCAATCTGAACAGCCTTTCCAAGCTTTACACCTTGCGTTTTTTGTACATCTTCAATTAGATTGATCAGCACTTCTGTATCAGTCTCTGAATGAAAAACATACCCTCTTTTAATTAATTCTTGCTTTAAAGAATCGTAGTTTTCGATTATCCCATTATGAATTAGAACTAATTCACCTGAGTTCGAAAAATGTGGATGTGAATTAATATCATTAGGAACTCCATGAGTAGCCCAACGTGTGTGTCCTATACCAACAGTACCGCTTTTGATTTGATCTGAACACTTTTGTTCTAAATCAGCTACTTTACCTTTAGTCTTACACAAATTAATTTTATCTCCGTCAAATACAGCTAATCCTGCACTATCATACCCACGGTACTCTAGGCGTGTTAAACCTTTGATGATAACAGGATAAGCCTGTCTATGCCCAATGTAACCAACAATTCCACACATATATTGTCGTTGTTATTTGATTTTGGTAAAAAATATTTCTAATTGCATTTTACTTTCTTCAGGGACACCATTTGTCGTTCCATGTAAAACTGTTCCCAAAGGGGTTGTAATACTAAAAGAAGGAATAGTGGCGATATCACGAGGAATATTAGTGATCGGCGTCTCAATTTTCATGAACTTTAATTCACTTACTGTATTTGTAAACTCATTACTTACAACCAATCCTAACTTAGGGCTTCTCACAATATCACTTTGCAGTAAATATTGAATATGTTCCCTTACTCTTATTCTATAGGTAAAAACCTCTCTTTTACTAATTTCTTGATCTTGATTTTCTTCATCTACTTCTTGCACAGCAATAAACTCACCACCGTAGAAGCTCTTATCGTTACTACTATCACTAGCAAAATCTGCTAATACCGTAGAATCATCATAATTATACAAAAATAACCTTGGAGGATTTATAGAATTCTCCATGATATTTCGATTAACATAAACAGTTAAAAAAGCATCGTTAACAAGGATATCCATGTCACGTAGAGCCTTTAACTCACTAAAATCATCTTCTGTAAATAATTCGATCACTCCTAAACTTCCTTCACCACCTTTTAAATAGATAGCATCATCTCCCAAATCTTTATTGGAATTCTCCACCTTTGATTGGTAAGATTGGTCGTTCTCACTTTGGGTTAAACTGATAATATTATTACTAGTTGCAGCAAGTGATCCACTTGAAGATCCAGCAAAATTAGCTAGAGAAAACTTTATTTCTCCTCTTACTTTCTCTTTGGTTTCTGTTCCTTCTGCATCTGTCTTAGTTTCTTCTTGCTCATAAGTAGCTCTTAAATACCCTTGACCTAAAGCCAATAATCCAAGCGCTCCTTTAGAACCATTACTAGAAGCCTTCAAGTATAAACCTCTAAATGCATTCTTCTGTAAATCTGAATTAGCTAAGCTAGCTTGATTATCTATAAAGAATTTTTGGAAATAAGGCATATTTAAATCTATCCAAAACCCAGGACTAAGTCTATCTTTAACTATTTCTTTCCCTTCTTCATCTCTTTCAATCTTACCGTCCTTATCATATTTATAAATATTAATTGCGGCTTTACTGAATTCAACATGTGTATTTTGAACAGCTTTATAAGAATCGTTTAAAACAACCCCAGTATTATTGTTGTCAAATAATCCAAAATCATTGTTGTAGAAATAGATAGATCCTCCTGCAATTGGATTATCTAAGGAGATTAAATAAGAATTTTGATAAACTTTCAAATTAAAAGAACCATCTCCATACACACTCCCTAGTTTATAATTGTAAGTTTCCTCCTCTAACTTCTCTGGAAGAGCGTTGTAGAAAGGAATATACAAGTAAACAGAATCAAATACAGCGGTGTTATTCAATTTTGTAAAAGCACTAATGTCTGTAGATAAATCTAAGGCTAAACTATTAGATACTGTTCCAAAAAAATCATCACTTAAGGATCCTATACTGTACTCTGGCAACTTATTTGCCTCTACAGGACCTGTAGCCTGATTATAAGCTTTAATATCTTTTACAAGATATGTTTCCACTGGATAATCCCCTCCTCCGATAATATCGGAACCAGCACTAGTATAATCACTATCACAAGACTGAATTGCAAAAAATCCTAGAGATAGGACTAGACCTTTAAATATATTTTTTGGGCTCATGTATTCTAATACAAAATTGGTTTGTTAAAATTTTAAAGGAATTTCTTATAAAACTCACTATAAGCTTCTGCGAACTCCTCTTTAGGCACGTAAGGTAAAAAAGGTTTTTCAGAAGATTCTATAATTTTTGTTAAATTTGAACCTATTTTTTCTGAAGCAACAATAACTCCATCTGAGTTAATGATTGCATTTTTCATAATGTTTTCATAAGTAGGCTCGCCAAAATCAGCAATAATATCTTCTGACAATCCATCAAAAGCAATTTTAGCTCTCATTTCATCACTTAATTGTCCTTCAAAACCTTCCTCAAAAATGGATGTAACAATCTTTGTTTCACCAAAAATAGCTTCATCTTTATAGTAATGTTTTAAATAAACTGGCAATAAGGAAGCCATCCAACCTTGTACATGGATAACATCTGGAACCCAATTTAGCTTTTTAACTGTTTCAATCACTCCCTTAGTGAAGAAAATTGCTCTTTCGTCATTATCTGGAAATAGATTTCCATCATCATCCGTAAATGTAGATTTACGTTTGAAGTATTCGTCGTTATCAATAAAATAAACTTGAATTCTTTCTTTAGGAATAGAAGCAACTTTAATAATCAATGGCATATCCATGTCATTAACCACTAAATTCATTCCTGATAATCTAATTACTTCGTGCAATTGATGTCTACGCTCGTTTATACTTCCGTATCTAGGCATAAAAATTCTTATTTGCCCGCCTTGGTCATTGATCATCTTTGGAGCATCATAAGACATTAATGAAACTTCATTCTCTGCTAAATAAGGTACCACCTCAGATGATACGTACAATATCCTCTTTTCTTTCATATTCATTCGTAATTTCTTTGGGTGAAATAAATAAACGTTGCAAATTTACAAAAATTTAGTGAGTTATTTTCTAAATAACTAATTTTGCCATTATTTTAAACAGAAAGCTAATGTTTCTTTTTAGTACAAAAGCCGAATTACAGGAGTATTTAAACTCCTTCAGACAGGCTAGAAAAACAATAGGTCTTGTACCTACAATGGGGGCTATACATCAAGGTCACCTATCTTTAATGCAACAATCTATTACTGAAAACGACTGTACAGTTGTAAGCATTTTTGTTAACCCTACTCAGTTTAATAATTCTGAGGATTTAGAAAATTACCCGAGGACATTGGATAGAGATATGCAAACAATAGCTACTATATCTGACAAAATAGTAATTTTCGCACCTAGTGTTGAAGAAATGTATAGTGACAATGCTGTGGCTCAAAACTTTGTATTTGACGGATTAGAAAGCCAAATGGAGGGTGCTCAGCGCCCTGGACATTTTAATGGTGTAGGAACAATTGTGAAAAAATTATTTGAATTAGTTAAGCCCACCAATGCTTACTTTGGAGAAAAAGATTTTCAACAATTACTAATTATAAAAAAATTAGTAAAAAACTATAATATACCTGTAAATATCATAGGTGTACCTATTTTTAGAACTTCAGAAGGTTTAGCAATGAGCTCAAGAAACGAGCGAATTTCAAAACAAGGCTTAGATTCTTCTCTTTTCCTTTATCAAGTATTAAATAAAGCTAAAGAAATTTTCCAAAGTGAAAGTATTGATAAAGTTAACCTATTTGTTGCCAATGAATTTAAAAATAATCCTAACTTTGAGCTCGAATACTTTACAATAGCGGAAGAAGAAACTTTACTAACTGCAACCCAAAAAGAAACAGGTAAATCTTACCGAGGTTTTTTAGTGGCACATATTGAAGGTATTCGTTTAATTGACAATTTAAAGTTTAACTAAAACTAAAGCGAAATGCAAGTTGAAGTAGTAAAATCAAAAATTCACCGTGTAACAGTTACAGGTGCTGATTTAAATTACATTGGTAGCATAACCATTGATGAGGCTTTATTAGAAGCTGCTAACATGATCGAGGGAGAAAAGGTTTCTATTGTTAATGTGAACAATGGAGAGCGTTTTGAAACTTATATCATTCCTGGAAACAGAAACAGTGGAGAGATTTGCCTTAATGGGCCAGCTGCTAGAAAAGTACACAAAGGAGATATCATAATTATTATCTCTTATGGAATATTGGACTTCGAGGAAGCTAAAAGCTTTAAACCAGCTATCGTTTTCCCTAATGAAGAGGATAATTCTCTAAGATAATCGTGTTTTTTTGAATAAGAATTTAAGTAAAATAGCCAATATAACACTCCCACTACTTTTGGGAGTGTCTTTGGTTTTTTACGCTTACACCCAATTCACTGACCAACAGTTAAAGGAAATTTTATCCAATTTTAAGCATGCGAATTATTTTTATATACTATTAGCATCTTTATTTACTTTACTCAGTTTATGGGCTAGATCCTATCGTTGGAAATTCGTTTTATCTCACATGGGCTATACTAGCTCTACTTCCTCTAACTTTATGGCTATCTGTATTGGCTACCTTCTTAATTTAACTGTTCCTAGATCAGGAGAAGTATCTCGAGCATTAGTTTTACAGAAATACAATTCCGTTCCCTTTGACAAAGGCTTCGGAAGTATTATAGCAGAACGAATTATAGACTTAATTTGCTTACTACTTTGTGTAAGTGTTACTCTTTTATTGCAATTTGATATACTAAAATCTTTCTTAGGTAAATATATTTCCTACGAGCAGATTTACTTACTCATTGGATCGTTATTTTTTATAATAGCATTATTGTGGATCCTATTTTTCTGGATAGAAAACAAAATAATCACTTTTATTAAAAGAAAGATAAGCGGATTAATTGAGGGAGTTTCAAGTGTACTTCTTATGCCTAATAAGCTTGCCTTTATATTGCTTACATGTATAATATGGATAGGCTATATAGCAACTTTCTATTGCGCTACATATGCATTGGAGCAAACCTCATCTCTTAGTATTGGAGCGGTAATGGCTGCATTTGTTGCAGGTAGTTTTGCTATTTCTTTTACAAATGGAGGAATTGGAGCTTTCCCTTTAATAATTACTGAAATACTGCGCTTTTACTCTATCGATGCAGTAGGCGCTGCTTCTTTTGGGTGGATAATTTGGAGTACGCAAACCGCTATAGTTGTGGTTTTAGGTGCTCTTTCTTTCCTTCTTCTACCCTTGGTATATACTAAGAAATAAAAACAAATTAGTTTTAAACGATTTAAATACATTTCATAGATCAAAATAGCTCTCTTTCTTAGCTTACGATGCCTTTTATACTGTATTTAATGATCCTGATTCATCCAATACTACATAAGCCCAATTACTGGACAAAAAAAAAGCTAGACATTTCTGTCTAGCTTTGCTCCCCCTCTTGGGCTCGAACCAAGGACCCTCTGATTAACAGTCAGATGCTCTAACCAACTGAGCTAAGGAGGAAGGTGATGTATTACCTTTATTGCGATGCAAATATAGTTGTTTTTTTTACTTTGCCCAAAAAAAGTCCTAACAATTATACATATTTTTTCATTCTTGTTTTAAAGTTGGAAGCATCCATTTATAACGAGTTGCCAATAAGCGAATTACAAAAACAAAGGTTGCTGTAATAATTTGTACAATTACGATGTCTACACTCAAATAAGTTAAGAGATAGTAGACACATACCCCCAAAACACAAGTAACTGCATACCATTCCTGCCTAAATATAGCGGGAATTTCATTGATTAGAATATCCCGAATAATACCCCCTACTACTCCTGTACAGGTTGCCATAATCATAACTACCCAAATTGGATAGTCCAATAAAAGTGTTTTTTCTGTTCCTACTACTACAAATAAACCTAACCCTATACTGTCAAACCATAAAAATGTACTATTTAGCTTTATTAATTGTTTAGAAAAAATAACTACAATAAGAAGAGCAATAATCGTTCCCCAAACATATACAGAGGACAGAAGCCAGAATGGAGTTAGTCCCAATAGAATATCCCTTAAAGTACCTCCTCCTGTTGCGGTGGCAAAACCAATAAACAAAGCTCCAAACCAATCTACATTTTTAGCAGAAGCCAATCGAATACCCGAAATAGCAAAGGCAATAGTACCTAGAAACTCTATAATATCTACAAAATAGATAGAGTCCCATAAATATATTAATGAATCAGACATAAGAAAAACACATTATTACAGCTTTAATTATTTATAATAACAGACTTTTGGTTAACAAAATTAAGCAATCCTTCTTTAGACATTTCCCTACCTATTCCAGAAAGCTTTGTCCCACCAAACGGTACTCTCGGATCAGAAATAACCATTTCGTTTATAAATACTGCCCCATCTTCAAACTCAGCAACCTGGCTTTTTAAAAAGTCTACGTCTTTGGAAAAAATGCTAACTCCTAATCCAAAAGTAGAATCATTACTCATCTTTATAGCATCTTTAAAGTCATCAAACCCAACTACCACTGCTAAAGGGCCAAATGTTTCTTGAGTAAATGCAGGCATTTCACAAGTAACGTCTGTTAATAAAGTTGGCTCAAACCAATTTTTATCCCTCTTACCTCCAAAAACAACTTTAGCTCCTTGACTTACAGACTGAGTCATTATCTGTTCTAGCTCTATAGCCAAATCTTCTCTAGCCATTAAACCTATCGTAGTTGTCTTATCCATTAAATCGCCCTTTTTAAGGGATTTCACCTCTTTTGAAAACCTTTGGATAAAATCATCAACAATTGAATTATGCACTATAAAACGCTTAGCAGCTATACAGCTTTGTCCTGTATTTTGAAAGCGTGCTGTAACAGCTAGTGGAACAACAACATCTAAGTCTACATCTTGACGAACAATAAAAGCATTACTCCCGCCTAGCTCTAACACAACTGGCTTGATATATTGCCCAGCACTTTTCGCTACCGAACTACCAGCATGTTCACTTCCTGTTAAAGAAACACCTTTAACTTTATTGTTTTGTATTATCTGTTCTACTTGGCTTGCAGCAATAGGTAAGTTCTGATAAAGATGTTGGTACCCCTCTATCGTAAAACAATCCTCTAAGGCCGCGGCAGATAAAGGGACGTTACTTGCGTGTTTTACAACTACAGTATTTCCAGAGGCTATTGTAGGAATCGCAAATCGAAATACTTGCCAAAATGGAAAATTCCAAGGCATAACCCCTAAAATAACACCTAAAGGCTCATGAGAAACAAAAGTCTGGGACCAATTGGTAGTAATATCTCTAGGCTTTAAAATTTCTACAGAATTCTCTATGTAATAATCAATTAAAACAGCACATTTCTTTACCTCTGCAATACTTTGAGAAATAGGCTTATACATGTCTTTTGTCATACACTCACTGTAATATTCTAAATTACCTAAAAGCTTATCTTTAACTTTCTTCAGATAAATGATTCGCTCTTCTACATTAACTTTCTTCCAGCTTAGAAAAGAGTTATCTGCTTGTTGCACTAGTGCTTGGATATCTTTTTGCATATATAAATTTTTATAGACCAGAAAGTTATCATACTTTCTTGTTCAATTATTGATTATAAACTACCTTAGTGTCCAGATTCAAATTCCCACTTATGAAAAGAAACACAAAAATATTTCTTGTTGGTATTATACTATTAATAGCAACAATAACCTTATTTGCTTTAGGTTTTTTAAATGATCAAACAGCGTATTTTTTTGGATCCGTTTGTATGGTAATGATTGCAATGCCAATTGTAATCTATATTTTTAATAAAGCAGGCTAGTTTCAAACGTACTAATTGTAAATTTACAAATAAATGAAAAAAAACCTTATTCTATTAACGATAGGTTTACTACTGATTGCCTTAACGCTTGTTTTACAAACTCAAAACATTCTAAATCAAACAGATAGTTCGATTGGCTTAATAATAGCTCTAATTATAACGGTTATTCCTTTGTTTAACCTAGTATTTAAAAAATTAAGAAAATAAAAAAACCGGTATGTTAATATACCGGTTTTTATTTATTTTTTCAATACTTTTTCTAAATTTTCCAACATTACATCCGTCATGGTTGCTAAGTCGTAATGATGTTTCCATCCCCAATCTTCAAAAGCGCGAGAGTCATCAATACTAGCTGGCCAACTATCTGCAATAGCTTGACGGAAATCAGGCTCATAAGAAATAGTAAAATCAGTAATGTGTTTTTTTATCTCGTTGTAAATCTGCTCTGGTGTAAAAGAAACACCTGCTAAGTTATAAGAAGATCTAATTTTCACATCCTCTTTCTTTGCTTGCATAATACCAACAGTTGCATTTAAAGCATCTTCCATATACATCATTGGTAAGGCAGAATCTTTAGATAAGAAGCAATTATAATGTTTATCTTGTATCGCTTTATAAAAAATATCTACTGCATAATCAGTAGTACCACCTCCAGGAGGAGTAGTCCAAGAGATTAAACCTGGATAACGAATACTTCTAACATCCACTCCAAATTTTTCAAAATAATATTCACACCAACGCTCTCCTGCTTGTTTTGAAATACCATACACTGTACTAGGTTCCATCACTGTATATTGAGGAGTATTAAACCTAGGTGTTGTAGGACCAAAAACAGCAATAGAAGATGGCCAAAATATTTTCTTTATTTTTCCTTCTTTAGCTAAATTCAATACATGAAACAAAGAGTTCATGTTTAAATCCCATGCAAAAGCAGGGTTCTTTTCTGCTGTAGCGGAAAGCAACGCTGCCATTAAATACACCTCATCAATTTGGTGCTTTTCTACAACTGCAGCAACCGCATCAAAGTCCATCGCATTAATAATCTCAAACGGTCCTGATGTCATTAAGTTATCATTACCTTCTCTAATATCAGAGGCTATTACGTTTTGATTTCCGTATATCCCTCTTAATTTTAATGTAAGCTCAGACCCTATTTGTCCGCATGCTCCAATGATTAGAATTTTGGTTCCCATTAAACTACTGTTTTTATTCCCTACAAATATAACAGAACTAAAACCTAATTATCAAAATAATTACGTTAACTTTCTTACTTAGGTAATATTATGTTTTTCTGTAGCATTTCTTAAGTTATAACTTTGTAAATTTGAATCATTATTTATTTTACAATGAAAAAAGGAATATTTCTTACCCTACTAATAGTTTTATTTTGTTTAACTGCTTTCTCTTGTCAACAAAAGGACAATTCACAACAAAAGCTTAACGAGTCTGTTATGCAACACAATGATAGTGTTTTTGCTTTTTTAGAAACAAATTGGCATTTTCAAGTCAAACAAAATTCACAAGAATTACAAACTATTCTAGATGATTGGAAAATTTGGCAAGAATTCGCTCAAGAATTGGCTATAAAGCCTGTAACTTCTATTGGAGCATATCAAAATAAAATTAAAGTTTTAGACAATAAGCTTTCCTCTTTAAGTTACTTAAAGTATCCTGAAGCACTTGATACACCTGATATAAAAGCTAGGGTGACTGTTTTGTCTACATCAATAAAGAACTTAAATATGTTTCTACAATTGAACCCAATTGACATTGACAAAGTGCAACAATCTTTAGATCAGGTAAATGAGAATTTAGATATCTTACTTTCTCAAATGCAAAACAACCTTAGTAAGCCAACTCTTAATGCTAATTCTGCTGTTGATTTTCAACAACTTTTAGATACTGTAAGAAGAGCTAATCCGACGAATTAAAAGTGAATGACCCAAAATGGAAATTAAAAATATATTTGGTAAGTCAACTAAAACACAACAAATTTTAAAAGACTTACAAAACAGCGCTCAAAAATTATACTGTAAAGGACTGATTGGGTCTTCTGTTTCTTTCTTGATTGAAAGTATTTTCAATCAAGACAAGCAGAACTTCCTATTTTTACTAAATGACAAGGAACAAGCTGCCTATTATTTAAATGATTTAGAAAACTTAATCAATAAACAAGAGGTACTCTTTTATCCTAGCTCTTATAAAAGACCTTATCAAATTGAACAAACAGATAACGCAAATATTTTATTAAGGGCAGAGGTTTTAAACCGAATTAGTACTTCTAAAAAATCATTGATTATTGTATCCTACCCAGAGGCAATCTTTGAAAAAGTTGTAACTAAAAAAACATTAGAACAAAACACTCTAACTGTAAAGGTTCAAGATAAATTAAATATAGAATTTCTAAACGAAACCCTATTTGAATATAATTTCAAAAGAGTAGATTTTGTTTCTGAACCTGGAGAGTTTGCTTTACGTGGGGGAATAGTAGATGTATTCTCTTTCTCTAATGATCATCCTTACCGTCTTGAGTTTTTTGGAGATGAAGTAGATAGTATTAGAACCTTTGATGTAGAAACTCAATTATCATTAGAGCTGCAAAAGAAGATAACAATTATTCCTAACTTAGAAAACAAGTTCACACAACAAACCAGAGAAAGTTTTCTAGATTATATTAGTTCTTCAACAGTAGTGATTACTCAGGATCTAAGTCATATTAGAGAACAATTAGACAATTTCTTTTCCAAGGCAAATGATGCTTTTAAGCAACTTTCTAAAGATATTAAGCATAGTGAGCCTAGTGATATGTTTATCGACTCTAAGGAGTTTACAAATCAACTAGAATTATTTAAAACAATTGAACTGTCCTCTAGTGGTTGCTTTGATAATACCAAAACTTATGAGTTCCATATAAAGCCACAACCTTCTTTTAATAAGCAGTTTGATCTTTTGGTAGCTAACCTGAACCAAAACACACAAGATGGTATAACTAACTATCTATTTTGCGCCAATGACAACCAAGCAAAGAGATTCAAAGAAATTTTCAGTACACTAAAACAACAAAACACAGCTGTTGAATCCTATAAAACACTTGTATTTCCATTATACGAAGGGTTTATAGATGAAGAAAATCAAATAGCTTGTTACACGGATCACCAAATTTTTGAGAGATACCATAAATTCACGATTAAAAATACCACTTCCAAAAAACAAAATATTACTCTAAAGGAACTAAATTCCCTAGCAGTAGGAGATTATGTTACTCATATCGATCATGGTATTGGGAAGTTTGGAGGCTTACAAAAAATACAGGTAGAAGGTAAAACCCAAGAGGCTATTAAATTGGTCTATGCGGATAATGACCTTGTCTATGTAAGTATACATTCCTTACATAAAATTGCAAAATACAATGGTAAGGATGCCACTACCCCAAAAGTCCATAAACTTGGTTCAAATGTTTGGAAGAATTTAAAAAATAAAACAAAAGCAAGAGTCAAGCATATTGCCTTTAATCTTATACAGTTGTATGCAAAGAGAAAAGCACAAAAAGGTTTTGTATTTCAACCAGATAGTTATCTGCAACATGAATTAGAAAGCTCCTTTATCTATGAAGATACTCCAGATCAAATTACAGCTACACAAGATGTGAAAAATGATATGGAAAGTGATCGTCCAATGGATAGGTTAATCTGTGGAGATGTTGGTTTTGGTAAAACAGAGGTTGCAATTCGTGCAGCGTTTAAAGCAGTTGAAAATGGTAAGCAAGTTGCAATTCTTGTACCAACTACCATCCTAGCTTTCCAACATTATAAAACATTTACCGAAAGGTTAAAAGACATGCCGGTTCGTGTAGATTATTTAAATCGCTTTCGAACAGCTAAAGAGAAAACTGAAATTCTACAACAACTAGCTCTAGGAAAAATCGACATCTTGATTGGAACCCATCAAATAGTTAATAAAAGCGTTTCATTTAAAGACTTAGGTTTGCTTATTATTGATGAAGAGCAAAAGTTTGGCGTGGCAGTTAAAGATAAATTGAAAACAATTTCTGAAAATGTAGATACCCTTACTCTAACAGCAACTCCAATTCCTAGAACTCTACAGTTCTCCCTTATGGCTGCTAGAGACCTATCTGTGATTTCAACTCCTCCACCAAACCGATATCCTATTGAAACATCCGTTATCGGATTCAATGAAGAAATCATTAGAGATGCTATCACCTATGAAATACAACGAGGAGGTCAAGTGTATTTCATTAACAATAGGATTGAAAACATCAAAGAAGTAGCCGGAATGATCCAACGATTGGTTCCTGATGCTAAAGTGGGAATAGGTCATGGACAACTCGATGGTAAAAAATTAGAAGAGCTTATGCTATCTTTTATGGATGGGAAATTTGATGTACTAGTAGCTACAACAATTATTGAAAGTGGTCTAGATGTACCAAATGCAAATACAATCTTAATCAACAATGCTAATAATTTCGGATTATCTGACTTACATCAAATGAGGGGTAGGGTTGGTAGAAGTAATAAAAAGGCGTTTTGTTATTTTATATGTCCACCATTTTCGGTAATGACAGAAGAAGCCAGAAAGCGTATTCATGCTTTAGAACAATTCAGTGATTTAGGTAGTGGGTTTAATATCGCAATGAAAGACTTGGAAATTAGAGGAGCTGGAGACATACTTGGCGGAGAACAAAGTGGTTTCATCAATGAAATCGGGTTTGAAACCTATCAAAAAATTATGCAAGAGGCAATCGAAGAGCTTAAAGAAGACGAATTTAAAGACTTATATGCCCAAGAAGATAAACAAGGTCCTACTTCTTTTGTAAAAGAAACTCAAATTGACACCGACTTTGAAATCCTATTTCCAGATGAGTATATCAATAATATAACGGAAAGGCTTAACCTTTATAATGAATTAAGTCAGTTAGAGTCAGAAGAACAATTAATAGAATATCAAAAAAGATTAATTGACCGTTTTGGTCCATTACCTCAACCTGCTATTGCTCTTTTAAATAGTCTTAGAATCAAATGGTATGCAAGTAAAGTGGGCATTGAAAAAGTTGTACTAAAACAAGGTAAGATGTTATGCTACTTTATTGCGGCTCAAGATTCTGGTTTTTACCAGTCCTCTGCCTTTTCAAAAGTACTTACTTTTGTGCAACAGCATGCTAACCTTTGTAAATTAAAGGAAAAACAAACCAAACAAGGACTTCGTTTGATTTTGACTTTTGATCATGTCAAATCAATAAAACAAGCCTTAGAATTTACAATGCTATTGAATCAAAAATAAGCATTGAAAAACTAATTATATATTTAAAAAACAATGAATTCAACTATAAAAGTTATTGCTTTTGATGCGGATGATACTCTCTGGATTAATGAGCCTTTTTTTAACCAAGCAGAAAAACAATTTTGCATTTTAATGGAAGACTACTTAACCCATCAAAGTATTTCACAAGTTCTTTTTAAAACACAAATTGACAATCTTCCTCTTTATGGTTATGGAATTAAAGGTTTTACTCTTTCTATGTTAGAAGCCTCAAATTACATATCTAAAGGACATATCACAGCTAAAACGACCCAGAAAATCATACAAATAGGTAAAGAACTACTTACTAAACCTGTGGAACTTTTAGATGATGTACAAGGTGTACTTGAAGAACTTCAAAGTAAATATAAATTAGTAGTTGCTACTAAGGGTGACTTAAAAGACCAACATAGGAAGTTACATAAATCAGGGCTTGGAAAATACTTCCATCATATTGAGGTAATGACAGACAAAGAACCTACAGATTATGTACAACTACTAAAACGCTTAGATATCAAAGCAGAAGAGTTTCTTATGATTGGAAATTCTTTACGTTCAGATGTACTACCAGTTCTAGAGTTAGGAGGATATGCAGTGCATGTACCTTTTCATACTACTTGGTTACATGAACATGTGGATCACGAGGTGGTACATCCTAATTTTAAAACAATTAAGCAGCTTTCTCAAGTCGTAGACTTATTACCATAAAATAAAAAAGGTTTGTCTCAAAAAGGTTACTTCGTTGTCATTCAGAGGTAATTTGTTAGGTATAGTTTATATTTCAAATTAAATAATTAAATTATACTAGGTAAAATACGATATTTATTAAACAAAAAACGGGGCTGTCTTCAATTGTGAGACAGCCCCTTTTTTATACTAAAGCTCAACTTTTTTTAAAAAAATTAAAAAAAGCAATTTCCTTATTATAAAGAAAATTGCTTTTATAGAATTGTTGAGTCTTCACTCAACCACTGAAATTACTAATCTTGAATCGCTTCAAAAATAGGAGTACCTATGTTACCATTTGGCATTTCTATTTTTAAAATCTCTGCGATAGTAGGTGCAATATCTGTCATATTTGTAGGGCGTATAGTCTTTCCTGGTTTTACTCCCCATCCCATAAATACAGCAGGAATATGTGCATCGTATGATCCCCAAGTACCATGAGTAGTACCTGTACTATTTTCACGTCCACTATACCATTGTGGCTCTAGAATAAATTGAACAACACCACTTCGCTTTAAATTATATCCATTAATAATTCTTTCTTTAATTTGCGAAGGAATACTTGAAGATGAAGTATTATCCATATCTGTTACAAAAGCGATACCATCCACTTTTTTAAGCTCTTTTACAATCAATTCACGAATAGCAGATTCGTCCAAATCTTTCTCTGCTATTAGCTTATTATCTAAATGAACCTGGTAGTTACTCATGCTTATTATAAGCTTAGGCTCTCCAAATTTTTTCTCTAATTTTTCATTTAGCATATTTCGAGTAACAGAGGTATTAAAATAACCAGCATTTCCGCTTTGATCCTTATAATAACGAGGATTATGCGCTGCTCCGTGGTCAGCACTTAAAAACAATGTATACTCTCCTTTTCCTATTTTATTATCTAAATAAGTTAAAAATGCTGCTAAGTCTTGATCTAATCTTAAATAAGTATCTTCAATTTCAACAGATTCGATTCCAAACTGATGTCCAATATAATCTGTAGAAGATAAACTAACAGCTAAAAAGTCTGTTACATTTTTAGGATTATTACCCAAATTCTCTGCTTCAATAGCAGCAACAGCAAAGTCCAAAGTTAAACTGTTACCATAAGGGGTTGCCTTAATCAACTCATAACCTCCTTGTTTTTTCAATTTCACTAAGTTTCTAGGAAAAACAGGTTTGTCCTCTCCATCAAACTTTCCTTCGTATATGCTATTGTCTGGATTACTTAAAACATAAGTGTCTATATCGTATAATGTATTCCAACCTTTCTTATAATACTTATCCACATTTTTTTGATCATTGAACTTCTTTACCCATTTAGGTAAATCTTCCATATAATAAGTACTTGTTATCCAATGTCCACTATTTCCGTCTAACCAATAAGCAGCATTGGCAAAATGACCTGCTGGTAAAATTCCACCTCTATCTTTGATAGAAATTCCAATTACCTTACTCTGAAAATTAGTCGCTAACCTTAGTTGATCCGTTACCGTGGAAACTAATAAGTTCTTAGGAGACTGTTGTCCTACACTACCCTGTCCTCCGACTCCTTGTACACTATCATCTTGAGTACAGTACATACTCTCACCTGTAGCTTGAATAATAAAATCATTACCTGCTATACCATGAATTGCCGGTACACTTCCAGTATAAAGAGTACTGTGTCCAATAGCAGTAAAAGTCGGAACGTAATCAATATTGGTATTTTCACTAGTAAACCCTTCGTTTAAAAGACGTTTAAAGCCATTGTCTTGGTAGCGATCATAATAGCGATATAGGTAATCCCAACGCATTTGATCTACTACAACTCCCACTACTAATTTTGGTTTATCCTTAGTAGAAGAATTAGCTAAACCTCCTAAAGAAAACAAACAGCAAACTGCTGCAAAAATGCTTGAACTGAATTTCATTTTTTTGGATTTTAATACAAATAAGCCCACCTATTATTTAAAGTAAACTATATTCTATAACATTCATAAATCTATTAAAGCAAATGTAATAAAAACGCTAAATAACCAAATCAAAATTGAGATTATTTTCATTAAAACATATTACCTATAAATTAACCTTTCTTTACTAAAGTATTAAGTCTTATTACTTTAACACAACACTAACATTTAAAAATACTCTACTTATAAATTATAGCTAACAAACACTCCAAAACTAGAATTATAAACACTACTCTTAGCTCGGTTGTCATTTTCATATGCATTAGAATTATCTAATAGGGAAGCAAATCCTCTTGTATATTGGGCTCCCAAACTAAGGCCAAAACCAAAATTATAGCTTAATCCACAAACTAGCCCATAGTCCATCTTTTGAAGATAATCCCCTTGGCTTTGATCATTAGAACTATCTCCATAAATGGAATAATCCTTATAGGTATTTCCATTTTGATCCACTCCGGTTATACTTGAATTTAAAAGCACATTAATATAAGGCCCTGCATATAGATCAAAGCCTGTACTCTTTACACTAAAACTAATAGGGTTAATCCGAATACTATGCATTTGTAGTTTTGACTTTATTGTCCCATATGTTTGATGCTCTACATCAAAACTTACTCCATAATTTTGATAAAAGACTTCGTGTTTGAAACCAATATGCCTATTAATAGGATTATCAACTTGTAAACCTGCAAAGAAATTATTGGAAGCTTCAATCTTCCCTTTAGAGGCAAAAACTTCTTTATCTTTTCCTATCAGGGTAGATTGTAGCCATCCAGCTTTTACCCCAAAAGAAACTTTATCTTGATTCTGCGCACTTAAAGCTAAAGTAAAACTTAAAGTAAGCCATAAAATATATTTGTTCATACTCTTTTTATTTAAATTCAATATCCCAAATTCCAGCAGCTCTTTCTAACTCTACCAATGAGATGGCATATTCCAATAAAGTATTTGCATAGGATACCTGAGTATCATTATAAGTTCTTTGTGCTTCCAATACTTCTAGTAAGCTACTTGAACCTCTTAAATAACTATATCTAATTCCTTCAAAAACTTGCTTAGCTTCTACTAGCATGCCGCTTTGATAACGATAAATCTGTTTTTGTTTAGTTAGGTAATTTTTGAAGGCTCCCTGTATTTCTGTATTAGCTTGAATAAGTAAATTTTTATATTCAAGTAAAGCCATCTCATGGCTATATTGAGCAGATTTCACCCCACTTTCTCTTTTATTAGAAAATTTTAAAGGCACACTTACACCAGCTTTAACTACAGTATGGCTCGGAGTTGGTGCAATGATGTTTTGGGCATAAGAATTAGTCTCAACTCCCAAAGTAAGACCTAGATCTATGACTTTTTCTTTTTTAGCCAATATTATTTCTTTATCCGCTACACTTATACTTTGCTCAGCTACCATTAAATCCACTCTGTTATATTGAGCCGTTTGCAGTAATTCTTCTAAAGAAAATAAACGCTCAAAATGATTAAAATCACCTAATGGGCTAAATAATTCATTGGTATTAGTGTTAGATACAAGAGTGTTTAAATCAAGTAGACTAGTATTTAACTCATCTAAAGCATCCTCTAAATCATGTAACATATTGCTAGCCTCAAGTTTACTTTGTATAGCAGAAACTTGACTAATTTGTCCTAAACTATATCGGATACTATCACTTTGAGAAACCTGTAGTATAGATTCATAAGAGCTTTTCTGTATAGCAACAATTTCCATGTTTTGCAGTGCCTGGAAATAACTAATGGTACTTTGAGCACGTAAATTCTCAAAAAACTCCCTGAGTTCTAACTGGGTTAATTCTAATTGATTTAAAGCCAATTGATTTCTTGCTTTTCTTTTTCCACCTAGTTCTAGATCCCAAGATACTTCCGCTTCAAATCCATATCCCATATCAAGCCTTTTTTGTTGATTATCAAACCAAGCAAAACTTAACTCAGGATCTGGCATTATCTTAGAGGCTACCACTTGAGCATTAGCAATATCTACTTCGAAACGCTGAGCAGCAAGTGAAAAATTATCCGAAAAGACTCTTTGCAAGAATTCTTGATAAGTAATAGGTGTCGTAACTACTTGCTCTATTTGTTGAGCCCTTCCAAGAGGACTCAACAAAAACACGCTTATACAAACTAATAATTTAATATATTTTAACTTCATTATTCTACTCTTTAACTTGTTCATCCTTTATAAAGTCGCTATCCTTACCCCATTTTAGCTCTACCATATAGTACAGTGCAGGTAGAACAAATAATGTTAGTATAGTGGCGAAAAGCAACCCATAAACAATCACTGTTGCTAAAGGTCTTTGTACATCTGAACCGATTCCAGTTGCCAAAGAAGCTGGAAAAAGTCCTAAAATAGCAACTGTTGCTGTCATTAATACAGGTCTAAAACGCTGTTCTGCTCCCTCTATCACAGCTCTTTTCAAAGCAAAACCTTTTTTCCTTAAATCATTAATATGGGAAATCATGATTACTCCATTTTGAATGGCCACCCCAAATAAAGCGATGAATCCAACTGCAGAAGAAACATTTAAAGACATCCCACGAATATTCAAAGCAAGCATGCCTCCAAAAAGTGCTAATGGCACTACAATCATAAGCATACCTGCTTGACGGAATTGACCAAAAGCTCCATAAAGTAACACAAACATTAAACATAGGGTAAGTGGTATTATAACCGATAACCTACTATAAGCGCGATTTTGGTTTTCAAACTGACCACCCCACTGAATGTGAAACTTATCGTGATCATAGCTAATGTTTTGTTCTATTTTAGCTTGGGCCTCACTAATTAGAGAACTTAAATCTCTATTTCTAACATTTAATTTTACAGTCAAATGCCTCTTATTCATTTCTCGTGTAATAGTGCTTTCTCCAGTACTTGTACTTACTGTAGCAACTTGAGACAATGGAATCTTAGCCCCTGTTGCACTTGTAAGCATCAAATTGGCAATCTTCTCTGGTGTATCTCTAGTTTCTTCGGTATATCTTGCACTAATATCATACACTTTATTATCTATAAATACTTGAGAAATAGCTTTACCACCGATAGCTACTTCGATTAATTCAGCAACATCAGCAACATTTAATCCATATTGAGCTATTTTATCTCTATTGGCATGTATTTGCAATTGAGGTAAAGGAGGCTCTTGATCAATGGCTAAATCTACTGCACCTTCCACCTCTTGAAGTGTTTCTAAAACCTGTTCAGCAATTCGTCTTGTCTCTTGAAAATCTTCACCATATACTTTTACTACTAATTCACTATGTGCTCCAGAAATCTTATCCATAACCCCATCAATCATAGGTTGTGCAAAACCAACACTAAACCCAGGAAGGCTTTCATATTCTAAAGCTAATTGCTCAATCAAATCTTCTTTGGTTTTTCCTCTTGGCCATTCTTTATATGGCTTAATACCAATTGAACATTCAAAGTGGGAGGCGGTAAAAGGATCTGTACCATCATCATTCCTTCCTGCTTGCACCATAATATAAGTTACCTCATCATATTTCATGGTTCTTGCTCTTAAGCTATCACTAAGCTCTTTGGATTTATCTAAAGATATACCTGGAGGTAAAGTAACTTGTAACCAAATCGAACCTTCATCTAAGGGTGGTAAAAAATCTTTACCAACATGAATCGATAACGCTATAGTAGCTACTAAAATAAGACCAATAGGCGCGAAAACCCTTTTAGGTCTATTGATAAGACTCACAATTCTCTTGTCATAGAGTTGTGTAAGTTTATCTAGCCATCTATTATGATAGATTTTTCTAGGCTTTCTATAAACTGCATATGCAAGTCCTGGTATTAAAATAAGAGCCACTAAAAGTGCTCCTATTAAAGCATAACCAACTGTAAATGCCATTGGAGTAAATAGCTTTTTCTCCACTCTTTCAAAAGCAAACAGTGGAAGATAGGCAGTGATAATAATGATTGTGGCAAAAAACACAGGTCTAGCAACTTGTTTGGCCCTCTCTGCAATACTTTTCTCCTTTAATTCTCCTTCAGGCTGTTCTTCCCTTTTTTTCAAAATAGATTCCATCATCACAATAGCCCCATCTACTATAATCCCAAAATCGATTGCTCCTAGAGATAATAGATTGGCAGGAATATTAGTGAAATGCATCATAATGAAGGCAAAGAGTAGAGAAATTGGAATGGTTATAGCTACTAAAAGAGCTCCTCTCCAACTTCCTAAAAACACGATTAATACGATAACCACCAAGGAGATACCCTCAATTAATGTAGTAGAAACAGTATGCAATGTCGTATCTACTAAATCTGTTCTATCTAAAAAAGTATGTATTCTAACTCCTTGGGGTAAAATATCTTGATTCAATTCCTCTACAGAGGCATGAATTTTCTCTAACACCACAGAAGGGTTTTCTCCCTTTAATAAAAGTACTATTCCCTCTATACTATCGGAGTAATCTCTTTCTCTATCACTATAACCTAAAATACCTTTACGCTCTAGATTACCATATTTTAGGATCCCTACATCATTTAAAAAAATAGGAATACCATCTTGAGCTTTTACAACAATTTTTCCCAGATCTTCTAAATCCTTGATCAGACCAATACCTCTTACTACATATCCTAAATCTCCTCTGTTTAAAATACTACCTCCAGCATTAACGTTATTATCTTGTACTGTCTGTGTAACATCACTTAATGACAAATCGTATTGCTCCAATTTTATAGGGTCTAATTCTATTTGAAATTGAGTTGTAATTCCTCCAAAGTTAGTTACCTCAGCAATTCCTGGAACTTGGTTTAACTTAGGTATAATTACAAAGTTTTGTAAATCGGTTAATTCTCTTAAACTATACCCATCACCTTCGATAATATATCTATAAACTTCTCCTATTGGAGAGGTTAAAGGGTCTAATTCTGGCTTAGCTTCATAGGGTAAGTCTACTTGATTCAATCTCTCTTGAATACGTTGACGAGCAAAATAATCTTCAATTCCATCTTCAAAAACAAGAGTAATCATTGATAGCCCAAAAGTACTATTACTCCTCATTACATGCATTCCAGGCATTCCGTTCAAAGCTCTCTCGATAGGAATTGTGATTTGCAATTCTATTTCCTCTGCAGCTAAACCAGGAACTTGGGTAACTACTTGTGAAGTAGTGTCTGCAATATCAGGATAAGCCTCAATCGAGAGTTGTTTCCAAGAATAATATCCGAAAATACATAACAAAGAAAACAACGCTACCATAAGCCATCTTTTGTTAATGGCTATATCAATAATATTTTTTTTCATTTCTGTTTTTTTTTTCCTAATGTAACTTAGGTAAATAAATACCACCTTGGCTAACTACAACATCCTCTGGAAGTAAACCAGATGTAATCACTGTATTGTCTTGATCTACCCCACCGATAATCACATTTTTTCGCACAAATTCAAAAGGAGCAATCTCTACAAATACAAAAGAGTCTTTTTCTCCTTGCATAATAGCACTTGTTGGTACTAGTAAAACCTTTTGAGGCTTATCAATGAACCTAACACTAACATACATTCCTGGCTTCAAAATTCTTTGTGTGTTATCCACTTCAATTAAAACATCAATACTTCTAGTTTGCTCATCTACTATTTCACTGATATGATAAATCTCTCCTATTAAAGGAGTATCAGGCATAGCTGCTAACTCCACTTGGACTTTATTTAATCGAGTTAAATGCAATAAGTCTTTTTCCTTAATTTTACCTACTATCCATATCTTATTTAAAGAAGCTACTTTAACTACAGGCTCAGAATCTTGTTGAATATATTGCCCAATAACAATATTATCCTCAATTACTTCTCCTTGAATAGGTGAACTAACCTTTAAAGGCTGCCCTAATCTAAGGTTCTTAACATCTACATCATAAATTTTCATAGCTGCTATAGCATTATCAAAAGCAACCCTGGCAATTGATTTCTGAGTTTGAGCTTGCTCGAACTCTTGTAAAATTCCCACACCATTATCCAGTAAGTCCTTTTGTCTATCAAAATCTAAAACAGCTTGGTTGTATTCTTGCTGAGAATCTAAATATTCTTTCTGTGTTTGATAAAACTCTGGAGAAGATACCTCAAAGAGTACCGTACCTGCTTCTACCTTTTGACCTAACTTAATAGAGGATTTCAAAATTCTACCAGAAAAAGGAGAAGCTACTTCTGCATACTTATTGGGAATCGCCTTTACAAGACCCGCAGTAACTAAATTGAAACTAAAGTCCTTTTGAATTACAGTGTCCATTTTCAAACGCGAACGCAAGTTAGAATCCTCTGGTATATTTATTATTTGATTCTCTATGGTAAAGGCTACAGAATCCTGTACTTGCTCCTGTTTTTTAGAACAAAAAGTAAGAAAGAATCCTAAAAACCCCACCATTACTTTGAATACAAATCTTTTCATACAATTACATTTTACTAATTCCTAAAAAATATGTTTTTCATTAAAACATTAACTTTATCTATAAAGTTAATAAACTTATTTTCCTTTTCAATCTGTTTTTCAATCAATTATCCTTATTCTTTTGAAAAAGGACTAATCCGTTGAATTTTTTTTTTAAACAACACCGCAAAACTACTGCTTATACCACTTACCTATCATTAGAAAGGTTATAGAAAAAAATTAGAAAACCATTAGAAAAACAAAAGGGACTATTTCATAAAGGTTATATCGCTATTATTCTGAGGTGATTTATTAGATAGAGTTAATATCTCAGATTAAATAATTAAACTATACTAAGTAAAATACAATATTTATTAAACAAAAAAGGGGTTGTCTTCGATTGAGAGACAGCCCCTTTTTTGCTTTTCTATTATAAATTTAAACGTAAAGTAAAACAACTCCCATGACCAAGTTGTGACTCTACTTGTAAATCTGCTTTATGTAATACTACGATTTTATGTGTTAATGCAAGCCCGATACCGCTTCCATAGACTTGGTAACCAGAAGCTCCTCTGTAGAAAGCTTTAAAGATATGTGGTAAGTCTTTTGGACAAATTCCTGGGCCTTTATCTGTGATTTTAATAACTAAATACTCTAACTCATAGGATAAAAGAATAGTACACAATTGGTTTTCTGAAAACTTACAGGCATTATCAAGTAAGTTTAAAAAAGCTACCTGTAAAAGATAGGCATTTCCAAAAACTTCCAAATACCCCTCTTCACTTAAGGAAGGATCTAAAATAAAGTCAAATTTACTTTGTGGATTCTTTCTTTGAATCTTGTGAATACAATCTAGAATTACCTCATCTATTCTAATGTGTTTAAAAACTATCTGGGTTGGGTCATAACTTGCCTTAGCTAAATCTAATAAACTATTGGAAAGGTGTACTAATTTATTAGAGTCTTGTAAAATATTAGTAAGAGTCACTTTATAGTTCGCAGGGCTTTGAGGTTCAATTAATGCCAATTCAATCTCTGCGATTACGGCAGCCAAAGGGGTTCTTAGCTCATGGGACATATTAGAAACAAAATCTTTTTGAGCTGTAAATGAAGCTTCTAAACGATCTAACATTAGATTAAAATTATTTGCTAAGTCACTAAGCTCATCTTTATTACTATCCCCTACTACCCTAGTGTGTAAACTACTTGCCGAAATACTTTTTATTTGTTTATTAATACTTTGAATCGGTCTTAGTATACGATCAGCAAAGAATCCTCCAATATAAAAGATTACAATTAAAGAAATTATAGACATTACTATAATGCTCACTAAAAGATTATGTAATTTGGTATATCCGTATTGATCATAGGAAACTGCAGTAATAATAAACTCCTGTCCCTGATAAGGATAAACAATAGCTATAATTTGCCAGTCTTCCTGTCTTAGATGCATACTACCTTGGCTACGCACTAAATCAATCATTTCCTGGGTTTCCTTTACTCTATCTACCAATAAGTCATCATGGTATATAAGTTGGAAATCACTACTATACACTGCTACCTCTACCTCATTGAGTTCCTGATTATTATTTTTATAAATCTGCTGTAAGATATTGGGTTTTACCTTAGCCTCTAATACAAGTCTTGCTTTTGTAATGGCTTCTTTTTCTAATTCTTGGAAAAACTCAACTTCCCTATTTTTTGCAGATGACCAATAAACCACTGTAGCAAACACTAAAAGTAGCGCCCCAACCAAAATGGAAAACCATAAACGCAATCTAGCTTTAATCTTCATTTTTCTTCAAGATAAATCCCATACCACTTTTAGTATGAATTAATTTATTTTCGGGATTGGTATCCACCTTTTTTCTCAAGTAGTTTATGTAAACATCTATAAAGTTTGTACCTGTATCAAAGTGAGTATCCCATACGTTTTGAGCGATTTCTGCTCTGGACAAAACCCTCTCTTTATTTTGCAATAAATATTGCATTAAATTGAATTCCTTTGGAGTTAAATGAATTTCTTTGTCTTCTTTGTAAAATTGTTTTTGATTAATGTCCATCTTAAGATCGGCATATAATAATATACTCGATGTATTCTTAGCACTTTCAAATCGTTTTAAAAGAGCCCTAATACGTACATATAACTCTCTTAACTCAAAGGGTTTTACCAAATAATCATCCGCTCCTGCATCGAATCCTTCTACTTTATCATCTGTGGTGCCCAAAGCTGTTAACATGATAATTGGAAGGCTAGGCAATTGGCCTTTTAATTCCTTACAAAGATCTACCCCATTGATTTTGGGCAAAATAACATCTGTGATAATTAAGTTGTAATTATTTTGCAGAGCAAGCTTACGCCCCATATAGCCATCATAAGCTACATCTACTTGATAATTTTTGGCTACAAGACTTCGCTGAAGTAATTCTGCAACTCTAACATCATCTTCTATTACTAAAATTTTAATCACAACTAAAAAATTTACTTTTAATACTCATGCAAGATACGGTATTTTTCAAAAATGTTAAATTTTAAATCTCAACTAAAGGGATGCTTTTTACCTCATTGACAAATCGTTATTCTTTGTATCTTGCATAGAAAAAAATGGAAAACCCAATCAACAAGATTAAATTAAGAAATCTTCATATTGATGATTACATGGAATTGAAGAAGTCTATGCTAGAATCTTATCCAGAATTAAGTGACCCCTATTGGGATAAAGACGAACTTAAGATGCTCTTAAAGGTTTTCCCTGAAGGGCAATTAGTGATTCTTGTAGATGATGTGGTAGTTGGCTCGGCTCTATCACTGATAATTGATGAGAAACAAGCTATGTCAGCTCACACCTACGATCAAATTACAGGATATTCTACCTTCAATACCCATAATAAAAAAGGTAATGTATTATATGGAATTGATGTTTTCATCCATCCTAAATACAGAGGATTAAGACTTGGGCGAAGACTTTATGATGCAAGAAAAGAACTTTGTGAACAATTAAATTTAAAATCCATTGTATTTGCAGGAAGGATTCCTAATTATTCCAAATTTGCAGACGAGTTAACTCCGAAACAATACATGGAAAAAGTGAAGTCCAAAGAGATCCACGACCCAGTGATGTCTTTTCAAATGGCCAATGACTTCCATATGGTAAGATTAATGCGTAATTACCTAGAAGGAGATACAAGCTCTAAGGACTATGCCATCTTATTGGAGTGGAATAATATTTATTATGAGAAAGAAGTTCAACTTATTAATGCTAAAAAAAGTGTAATACGTCTTGGACTTATTCAATGGCAGATGAGACCACTGAATGATCTAGAAGAGTTCTTTGATCAAGCAGAGTTTTTCATCAATGCTGTTTCTGATTATGAGAGTGATTTTGCAATGTTCCCTGAGTTGTTCACCGCTCCTCTTATGGCAGATTATAATCACTTATCAGAGGCTGATGCGATTAGAGAATTAGCAAGATTTACTGATCCTATTCGAAAAAGATTCCAAGAGTTTGCTATTTCTTATAATATTAATATCATTTCTGGTAGTATGCCTTATTTAATCGACGGTATATTATACAATGTAGGCTTTTTGTGCAAAAGAGATGGTACCTATGAGATGTACTCCAAAATACATATTACTCCTAATGAGGTATTTTACTGGGGAATGCAAGGTGGATCTAAGATACAAACCTTTGATACAGATTGTGGGAAAATCGGTATTATGATTTGTTATGATGTAGAATTCCCAGAATTATCCCGTCTTTTAGCACAAGAAGGTATGGATATATTATTTGTACCCTTCCTAACAGATACACAAAATGGTTATACAAGGGTTAGAAGCTGTGCTGCAGCTAGAGCAATTGAAAATGAATGTTATGTTGCAATCGCAGGTTGTGTAGGAAACTTACCTAAAGTAAATAATATGGATATACAATTTGCTCAAGCTGCTGTATTTACTCCATCCGATTTTGCGTTTCCAACCAATGGAGTCAAAGGAGAAGCTACTCCTAATACAGAGATGACTTTGATAGTAGATGTTGATGTAGATCTTTTAAAAGAATTACACGAACATGGAAGCGTGAAGATTCTAAAAGACAGAAGATTGGACTTATATGAAGTAAAAAAATTAAAGCACTAAAAGACCCAAAAGTAGAGATAAAACAGACTGAAATATGAATTTCAGTCTGTTTTTTTTTTATAAATTTTTCCTAAAAAAACAAGAAAACACTCCTAACAAACAAGCGCAATGCGCTTAAAATCAGTAGTTTATTTTTATTAATTGTTTTACATTAGAGAATAAAAGCAGCATACAATTTCTACACCAAGTAATTTAAGCGTAAATTTGCACCCCTCTTAGCGTTTATAGTAGTTTAAACACTAAAGAAGGTTAATTAAAATTATAACATTTTAAAAAATGAAAATAAAATATTTTTTCTACACCATTATCACCTTCATTGCTATTTCCATGGTTTCATGTATTAAATCAGAAGCACTTAATAATGAAGCAGATATCCTTGAAGCGCAAATTGATCCTGCCCAAGAAAAACTTCAGTCACAATTAACTAATAATGAGGTTACTTTCTTTATCAATGATAGTGCTGACATAACAAAAATGGCTCCTGCATTCAAAATTACCACTGGAGCAACTATTTCACCAGCTAGTGGAAGTGTACAGGATTTCACACATCCAATTAATTATATTGTAACCTCGGAGAGTGGTAACTACACTAAGTCCTATAAAGTGAGTATGTTCAAAGCAGAACTTCAAGGTAAGTACTCTTTTGAAAAACCAAAATTATTCTCAAACGGTGGCTTTTATGAATGGTTTGAAACAGAGCAAATTAATCTCGATTCTTCTCAAGAAGAAGCATCTGTTAAATTATGGGATAGTGGAAATTCAGGTTTCTTTTTAAGTTTCTTAATGGATCCGGATAAAAGGCCAAATGCAGATGAAATGATTACTACCATTGAGCCAAATGGAAAAATAGGTAAAGGAATTAGAATGTCAACGCAAGTAACAGGAGAATTCGGTCAACAATTTGCTCCAATTGCAGCTGGAAATATCTTTACTGGTGTCTTTTCAACTAACATTTTTAATCCAATAGAATCTCCACGATTTGGTATCCCTTATACACAAAAAGAAGAGCCTACTTTGATGACTGGTTATTATAAATATCAACCAGGAGAAGAATTTGTAGTGCATGCCTCTGATGGTAAAACTAATCTAACACAGGATACTTTTGATGCCTATGCTGTATTTTTTGAAAAAACCAAAGCAAATGACTATTTAAGAGCAACCCATAACTTTAGATTTATTGAGAATCCAATGGACGATCCTCGCATCATATCTTATGCAAGAATTAATCCAGAAGACCGTCAAATTACACAAGAATGGACATATTTCGAACTAGACTTCCATAGAATTTTAGATCGTAAAATGGAAGAAGGAAAACAATATATGATTGCAATTGTCTTTACTTCAAGTTTAGAAGGAGATAAATACAATGGTGCTATTGGAAGTACTTTATGTATAGATGAAATCGAAATCCTAACTGTTCAATCAAACAGTGTAAAATCCCTATAAATCTACTTAAAATGAAATTAAAACATATATTAACTCTTGTTGCTTTTCTAGGATTAATCTCTTTTACTCAAGCTCAAGAAGCTACTTTAAAGCAAGACAAATCGTTTTTCACTAAGAATATGGATTACCAGATCCGTGCCCATGTAAGTGTTGGTGGTTCTTCTCCTTTAGGTTTACCTAGAGAAATTAGAAAAATCAAAAGTTACGACCCAACCCTTGTAACTGGTATAGAATTCAATGCTACTAAATGGTTTTCTGATAAAAGTAAATGGGGAATCAAAGTTGGCTTTAAATTAGAGGATAAAGCAATGAAAACAGATGCAAGAGTAAAAGATTATCTTATTGAGATTAATCAAGGTCAAAGCACTAGTAGAGGATATTTTACAGGAGATGTGAAAACCGATGTTAGAAATACATTTTTAACTCTACCTGTATCTGTAGTATATAAAGTAGCTGATAAATGGAATATTTATGCGGGTATGTTCGCTTCCATTGCAGTAGACAGAAACTTTAGTGGTTATGTCTACAATGGTTACCTAAGAGAAGGAACTCCTACAGGTTTCCGCGTTGATTTCGAAGGTGAAGCAATTGGTGAATATGATTATTCAAGAGAAGTAAATAAGTTCGCTTGGGGTTCACAAATAGGATTCGACTACAGTATCGATAGAAACTTTAAAGTATTTAGTGATCTTACTTATGGTATAAATGGTGTATTAAAGAAAGATTTTAATGCGATTTCTTTTACTATGCATAATATCTACTTAAATATTGGAATGGCTTACCAATTCTAAAAATAAAAAAGGAGCTATCTCATAAAGGTTACCTAGCTGTCATTCAGGAGTAAATTATTAGGTATAATTTATATTTCAGATTAAATAATTAAATTATACTAAGTAAAGCACGATATTTATTAAGTAAAAAAGGGGCTGTCTTCAATTGTGAGACAACCCCCTTTTTTATTTTTAAATACCTCTTAATTAAGAAGTACCTTATCTGCTATTTTATCTTCCCCATCAATTTCTTGGGTAATTGGTAAGTTTAATATTCTTGCGACTATAGGATATACATCCACATTTTTAAAAGATTCAACTTTTTGATTCTCTTTAAAATTAGGTCCCTGTCCTATAAAAATACCATCCATCTCTTTAATCTGTTTTGGATCGTATCCATGACTTGCGGGAAATGCTCTATTTGTAAAGTAATACGGTGCCTTAGCTAGCAAAACAATATCTCCTACTCTATTAAATTTATCGGTTCCTGCTCCAAAATTTAAGTGCTTTGGTAAGTCTTGATTTTTATAAACAGTCATGTGATCTTTATTTAATCCCTCTTGGATCTTATTGTACCAAAAGTCTATGTCTTGTTTATCCTTTACAAACACATTCATTAATGTTCCATTACTAACTAAAGTTAATTGCTCTTCATCTGCCTTAATAGGAAAAGATAATAAGGTCTCTTGATCAATATCTAACATTCCATGATCAGATACAATAACAAAGTTAATTGGTAACCCTGTTTTATTTACTCTTGTAACTAATTGCTCTAACGCTTTATCTACATATTGAACCGCTTCATAGGTTTGCTTAGCATCTGGTCCAAATCCATGGCCTGCATGATCCACTTGAGGTAAATAAAAAGTGATAAAGTGTGGGCGTGTTTGCTCTGGCAAGCTTAACCACTGCTCTACCGCTTGAATTCTATCTTCTATATCTGATTTCTCTGAATAAGTATAATAATAAGTAGGTAGAGTATTTTGAATTGCTGCCTCTGAACCTGGCCAATAGTAACATGCACTTAATAAACCTGCTTTTTCAGATAAAACCCATAAAGGAGTTCCACCATACCACTGAGGGTTTCTTACTTGTTTTGCATTTCTTAATGAATAACGTTCATCAATACTCTGATCATAAATATTATTTCCTGTCAAACCATGGTTTGCTGGGTATAGACCAGTTACTAAAGTATAGTGATTTGGAAAAGTTACCGATGGAAACGAAGGAATTAAAGATTCTGCTTCTACACCCTTCTGAGCCAGTTTTGCTAAGAATTTCGCATCATGCTTCTTAATATAATCATATCTAAAACCATCAATAGAAATCATTATAACATACGGCTTATCC
Organism: Myroides sp. LJL115; assembly: GCF_054871665.1. Taxonomy (NCBI): domain Bacteria; kingdom Pseudomonadati; phylum Bacteroidota; class Flavobacteriia; order Flavobacteriales; family Flavobacteriaceae; genus Myroides; species Myroides sp. LJL115. Next base: position 44,813 of record NZ_JBTXLS010000007.1, read on the forward strand.
ACTTGCTCTGAAGCATTAAAGCGATTTTCTATAACTATTTGTTGTTCTTTCTCATGATTTTGTGCCTTTACTACGCTTGTAAAAAATAGTAACGTGCACATTAAATAAACTGCTTTTGTCATGGTGATATTTTTACTTTTGTCAAATATCTACAGATAAATTTAACCATACAAAGTAATTGTGTAAATTTATAGTAAATTTATAATTACTTTTTTTGAGAATATGAAAAAAATAGGTGTACTAGGGTGTGGGTGGTTAGGTCTTCCCCTTGCACAGGAACTAATAAAAAACAATTTCATTGTAAAAGGCACAACAACTACATTATCTAAGATGGGTATCTTACAAGACTGTAGTATAAAGCCTTACTATATAGATCTAAGTGAAAATAAATTAGATTATATAGATTACTTTTTACAAGATCTAGACTTTTTAATTATAGCTATTCCCCCTAAAAGAGAGGAAGAGCTACCAACATACTGTAAAAATTTTACTCGCTTGATTCCTCAAATTAAAAAACATAAAATAAATAAAGTGATTTTTATGAGTTCTGTTTCCGTATATCAACCTGGAAAAGAAATTATTGATGAACATAGCAATGCATTTAGTAGTGATCCAACTGCTCAGCAAATCCTAGAGGCTGAAAAGCTGTTTTTAAATGATTCTTATATTAATGCTTGTATCTTACGTTTAGGAGGTTTATTTGGACCTGATCGCCATGTGGTACGTTATATTTGTTCTAAGCCGGAACTATCTAATCCAGATTTACCAATCAATATGGTTCACTTAGAAGATATTATTGCCTATACACTTAAGATTATCCAAAAAAGTTATAATTCCAATTGTGTTTATAATCTAGTAAGTAACAAACACCTTAGTAGAAAAGACTTTTACACTAAAAGGGCACAACAAGAAAACTTAATTCTACCTTCACTAGGTTTGAATAATCAACAAGACTATAAAAAAGTAAGTGGTCAAAAGATAGTGTCTTTTACCCAAAGAGATTACTCTTTTTAAATCCATAAATATAATGGTACCAGTAAAATAAGAAGATTGATTTACATTTTTTTTGTATCTTGTAGAGAAGACGAAAAAATATTCTTATGAGAAAGATACTATTTCCTACAGACTACTCAGAAACAGCCAATAATGCTTTTAAATATGCATTACATTTAGCTAATAATACTAATTCGGAGCTTTATGTTTTACATATATATGATCCTCCGGTGATTTCTGGAGGTATTTCGCCAAGTCTTGTAGATAAAGTTATTGAGAAAACTAATTTTTTAAAATTAGAACAATTAGAAGCAAACAGTCCTATTTTAAAACAAATACAACAGGAGCAGGATTTGCAGAATGTACAAGTCTATTTTCAAATTAAAGAGGGCTTATTACTTCCAGAAATTTTTGAGGCTATTTCTCAAAACAATATTGACTTTTTAGTCATGGGTACAGAAGGAACCAATGCTAGTTTTCATAAAAAGCTATTAGGAAGTAACGCATTAAATGCTATTTCAAAAGTGGAAATACCCACTTTAATCATACCAAAAGAAGCAACCTTCACTAAACTGCGTAATGTTATTTTCACTTCGTCACTCCAACTAGAAGAGCAATCTACATTGGACGAACTAGTAGACATTGCCCAAAGTATAGGAGCCCATATCAAATGCGTACATATTAAAACCAAAAAGTGTCCAGACTGTATGGAAGTTTATAAGCAGTGGAAAGTTCGCTATCAAGATAAACCTATTAGCTTTCATTTATTTAGTGATGAAAATGTAGAAAAATCCTTGCTTGATTTTATAAACATAGAGCAACCTGTTAGTATGGTTGCTATAATTAAAAAAGATAGAACTTTTTTTGAGGAACTTTTTTACAAGAGTACTACAGAGCATTTGGCTAAGCACTTAAAAGTACCTGTCTTTATTTACAAGAAAAACAAACAAACCTCCTTAGAGAAAATTTTAGATTTATAAAAAAAGCATCCTAAATAGGATGCTTTTTTTATAAATCTAATCGATTTTCATTTCAGGAATTTCTCCATTGATGATTAAATCTACCTGTGTGGCTTTTATAATTTGCTCTACACTTACTCCGGGAGCTCGTTCTAGAAGCTCTATTCCCTTATCGGTTACTTGAAGAACTGCTAATTCAGTTACAATTTTCTTGACGCAATTTACTCCTGTCAAAGGTAGAGTACAATTTTTTAAAATCTTAGACTCCCCTAATTTGTTAACATGCATCATTGCTACAATAATATTCTCGGCAGATGCAACAAGATCCATTGCTCCTCCCATACCTTTTACCATTTTTCCTGGTATTTTCCAGTTGGCAATATCACCTTTTTCAGATACTTCCATTGCTCCCAATATAGTAAGATCTACATGCTTACCTCTTATCATACCAAAGCTAGTAGCCGAGTCAAAATAACATGCACCCTTTAGGGCAGTAATAGTCTGTTTTCCTGCATTAATTAAATCTGGATCCTCTTCTCCTTCAAAAGGAAATGGTCCCATACCTAATATACCATTTTCACTTTGAAATTCCACATTCATACCCTTTGGCACATAATTGGCAACAAGAGTTGGGATGCCTATACCAAGGTTAACATAGTAACCTTCCTTTAATTCTTGGGCTATCCTTTTAGCTATACCTACTTTATCTAACATAATGTAAATTTAAAAATGAATTATTTTCTTGGAACTACAGTAAGTTGCTCAATCCTTTTTTGGTAGTCTTTACCTTGGAAAATTCTTTTTACAAAAATTCCAGGTACATGGATTTCATTAGGATCTAAATCCCCCACTTCTACTAAGTGTTCTACCTCAGCAATGGTAATCTTAGCAGCACCAGCCATACAGGCGTTAAAATTACGCGCTGTTCCTTTAAAGACTAAGTTTCCAGCCTTATCTCCCTTCCAAGCCTTTACAATTGCTATATCGGCGTCAAAGGCAAGTTCTAGAATATGAGGTTTTCCTTTAAAATAGCGTACTTCTTTACCATTAGCTACTTCTGTTCCGAAGCCTGCTGGTGTATAAAATGCGGGGATACCCATTTGAGCAGCTCTACATTTTTCAGCTAGAGTTCCTTGTGGGGTAAGTTCAACTTCTAATTCTCCGCTTAGCATTTGTCGCTCAAATTCATGATTCTCTCCAACATAAGAACTAATCATTTTCTTTATCTGATGTTTATGAAGTAACAATCCTAGGCCAAAATCATCTACCCCAGCATTATTAGAAATACAGGTTAAGTCTTTTACATTTCTTCTGACCAATTCTTCAATGGAATTCTCTGGAATCCCACACAATCCAAAGCCGCCTAGCATAATGGTCATACCATCACTTACATCGCGCAAGGCTTCTTGAACATTAATAACATTTTTTAGTATCATAAGAATTTTAAGGTTAATTAATTGCTCTTAAAAATACAAAAAAAAACGCCTTTAAAAAAGGCGTTTTATATTATTAAAAATCAAACTCATCGGTTTGAAGTACAGATTCATTATTCTGACTACTATCCGATTCCAATGTACTACAGTCAATTCGGATCGATAAATTATCAGGTCTTGGGAATTCCCCTTTAGAAACATGTAATGTTTTATCAGCGTAAACTTTATTCATATAAACTCCCCAGATTGGAAGAGCTAAAGTTGCACCTTGTCCATAAGTCATTGTTTTAAAATGGGCAGCTCTATCATCATTCCCTACCCAAACTCCAGTTGCTAAATCTGGAACCATTCCAATAAACCATCCATCGGAATTATTCTGGCTTGTTCCTGTTTTTCCAGCAATTGGATTAGTGAACTTATAAGGATGTCCTGTTACCCTCTTGTAACCTGCACCTTGCCAAGTTGTACGTAAACGAACCCCTGAACCACTTTCTGTTACCCCTTCTAAAAGCTTAATTATAGCATAAGCAATATCTGGACTTAAGACATCTTTGGTTTCTGGTACAGCATTATATAATACTACTCCATTCTTATCTTGGATTTTAGCAATAAAAACTGGCTTCACATAGACTCCTTGGTTAGCAAATGTACTATATGCTGCTACCATATCACTTACGGTAATATCCACTGCTCCTAATGCAATAGCTGGACTTTCTGGAATATCTGCGGAAATACCTAGATCTCTGGTTAAATCTATTACAGCTTTAGGACCTACTTTATCCATTAACTTAGCAGTAATTGTATTTACCGATCCTGCTAGACCTTGTTTTAAGGTCATAATCCCTTTATAAGAACGAGACGCATTTTGTGGACTCCAATCTTGGCTAATACCATATTTACCTTTAGGCATTGTAAAGGGAGAATCTATAATAGAATCACAAGGTGAGTAGTGTAGTTGTTCAATGGCTGTAGCATAAACAAAAGGTTTGAAAACCGAACCTACTTGTCTTGTTCCTTGACCAACGTGATCGTATTGGAAATGCTTGTAATTAATACCTCCAACCCAAGCCTTAATATGACCCGTTTGCGGCTCCATAGACATCATCCCTGCTTGTAAAAAGTGCTTGTAATACACAATAGAGTCCATTGGAGTCATTACAGTATCTACATCTCCTTTCCAAGTGAATATTTTCATAGGAGTTTTTACCTTAAATGAAGCAAGAATATCTGATTCTGATTTACCTTGCTTTTTCATTTGTCTATAGCGATCTGAATTTTTAATCGCTCTATTCAAAATACCATCTTGTTCTGCAGAGCTAATTCCATAAAATGGTGCCATTTTATTATTCTTTTGCTCAATAAAAAACTGTTCTTGTAAGTTAGCAATATGTGAGGTAACAGCCTGTTCTGCATAATTCTGCATACGAGAATCTATAGTTACATATATCTTTAATCCATCTCTGTAAATGTCATAAGTTGTACCATCTTTCTTTGGGTTTTCTTTCACCCAACGCCTCATAAAATCTCTCAAATACTCACGGAAGTAAGTTGCTATCCCATCACTATGACTCTCAGGAGTATAATTTATGGATAATGGCAGTTGCTGTAATTCTACACTTTGTTCTTGTGTAATATAGCCGTTCTTTGCCATTTGATGCAGAACTACATTTCTTCTTCTTTGTACTAATTCAGGTCTTCTTACTGGATTAAAATAGGAAGGGTTTTGTAACATTCCTACAAACATTGCAGACTCATCTGTAGTTAAATCCGCCAGTTCTTTACCTAAATAAATTCTACTAGCTGAACGGATTCCCACCGCATTATTCACAAAATCCGCCTTGTTTAAATACATAGTAAGAATCTCACTCTTAGTATATTGTTCTTCTAACTTTATAGCAATTACCCATTCTTTGGCCTTTTGCATAATACGCTTAGGAAGACTTTTTGAACCCTCTCCGTGAAAAAGTAACTTGGCTAATTGTTGGGTGATTGTACTTGCTCCCCCATTACTTCCTCCAGCGATAACAGCACGTAAAGTACCTCTTGCATCAATACCTGAATGGTTTAAGAAACGTTCATCCTCTGTTGCTATTAAAGCATTTACAAGGGATTCTGGAATCTCTTCATATTTTACAGGAACTCTATTTTCTAGGTAAAATTTTCCGATGGTTTTACCATCAGAGGAAATAATTTCTGTAGCTACGTTACTAGCTGGATTTTCTAGCTCATCGAAAGTTGGCATTGCACCAAAAACTCCCCAAGAAGCACACAAAAAGAAAAGTGCAACGGCAGCAAAACCGCCAATAAAAATAAGCCAAAAGGCTATTACATAACTTTTAAAACTTTCCTTTTTAGGGGCTGTTTTTTTTGTATTCTCTTTTTTTGAACTCATAAACTTAATTCGCTCTTTTTATTTTTCTTTTTCTATTCTAAGTCCTACCTCTGAAATACCAGGTAATTGGTCTATCCCCTTTACTTCACCTAACTGGCGAACGGCTTGCTCTAAGGTAAACTTATAGGTTCCACTTTGATTAAAAATATAATCTTGTTTTAACCATAATTTACTTTGCTTAATGTCCGTAAAGCCATCTCCCAGTAATTCTCCTTGAGCATTTGCCATTTGGTATTGCAAAGTATCCACAACGATTGTCATATCCGGCTGATACATCTTAAAAATCACATATAAATTACTATATGGATAGTTATTGTTAGCCCTGATATTAATAAATAAATTACTAGGACTAATGGTATCTTGAACCTGATAAACAAAGGTTTTTATATCTTCTTTAGCCCAATAACCTTGGGTTTTATGGTATTGATCAAATTCTACGTTATTATCTTGCTCACAAGATATTAGCAAAAAACATACCACATAAAATAAAACTATAAACTTATTCTTTATCTGTACTTGGTGTATCATTTTGATTATTCGAATTTTTAGCTCGTTTATTCCTATTACGGTTATTTTTGGGTTTTATTATATTGCCTTTCCCTTCAATACCCGAAATATTATCCTGTTTACTTTTGCTTGAATCTACACGAGGTGTCTTAACCTCTTTTACTTCCTTGGTATTTGTATTTCCTTTAGACTCTTTTGGCGTTCTAGTAGGTTTTGGTCCTCTAGGTCCTTTTACTTCCCCTGCATCTTTTGTTGGGCGTTGAACTCTTTCTCTAGTTTGCTTTTCCCCAGTAGAGTTATTTATATTAGTAGGTGTAGCACTTGTATCCGTTTCTTTCTTTGGAGCTCTAGTTCTAGGCTTTTTTACAGGGCGATTTGTTTTTGCATCTGCTCTTCCTTTATTAGCTGTTGTAGTATCTTGCTTTTGATTAGTGCTATCTACTTCCTTCTTACCCTCCTCTTTGATTCTCTTTCTAGCAGGTTTCTTCTTGCGTTTTGGTTGATCAAAGCGAGTTACACTATCTTCTTCTGAGATTTTCACACTTACTTCATCTTCCAATTCTAAAGAATAACTTTCTAATTCTTGACCGCGTTGATCTTTAGCATTCAAATCAACAATCTCTTTTACTTGTTCTGCAGTTAGAACATACCAATTGGCAGAGTTATTTGCATAAGCAAACCACATTTGCCCCTTAAAAATGTCTATCTTCTGACAAATTGCTAAGCCCTTAACTGTTAAGAGTTTAGTATCTGTATCAGGCATATCTTTGATAGCCTCTAAGTAAGTATCTAACTCATAGTTTAAACAACATTTCAATTTACCACACTGACCTGCTAATTTTTGCGGGTTAAGTGATAATTGCTGATAACGTGCAGCTGCAGTGTTTACACTTCTAAAATCTGTAAGCCAAGTAGAACAACATAATTCACGTCCACATGAACCAACACCTCCTAAACGTGCTGCTTCTTGTCTAAATCCTACTTGCTTCATCTCAATTCTAATAGAGAATTCACGAGCAAAATCTTTAATTAATTGTCTAAAATCAACTCTCTCACTAGCAGTATAATAAAAAGTAGCTTTAGATCCGTCTCCTTGAAATTCTACATCAGAGATTTTCATTTCAAGGTTTAAACTAATAGCAAGTTCCCTTGCTCTCATTCTAACTGGCTCCTCTTTACTTCGCGCTTGTTGCCAGATATCGATATCCTTTTGTGTTGCTTTTCGGTAAATTTTTAAAACATCACCATTAATTTCTACATGCTTTTTTTTCATTTGAACTTTAACAAGTTCACCTGTTAAAGAAACAATTCCTATATCATGACCTGGAGATGCCTCTGTAGCAACTACATCCCCCATGCTTATAGTTAACTCTTTAGGGTAGCGATAAAAATCTTTTCTCCCATTTTTAAATCTTACCTCTACTATATCGAATACTGGTGTTCCACTTGGATAAACCATGTTTGCTAACCAGTCAAATACTGCTAATTTATTGCAACTATCTGTTCCGCATGTTCCTCGACTTTGACATCCTCTTGGAACTCCATTACTACTCTTATCTGTTGAACAATTTGTACAAGCCATTTATTTTTATTTATATATTGATTCCCTTTTAGGGAAATTATTTTAACTAAGTCGCTGTAAAGATAGTATTTTTAAAGGACGCTTTTTCATTTTTTTAAAGCTTATATCATTATCACTTAACCTAATGCCTTTACCTGTTTTCTTCTATTTTATTTTAGAACTAGCAATGTAATTTGATAATGTTTACATTTTTAGCAAAATCCTAATTTTAGCCTACAAACAAGTTTTTGTACTTTTGCACTTTACTCTTTATATAAACTCAAAGATGACTGCTAAACAAACCATTGGAATTATAGGGGCAATACCTCAAGAAATTAACGGTATTATAGACTCCCTGCAAAATGTTACACAAACTCAGATTGCAAATCGAATCTATTACAAAGGAACAATTGGCGATCAAGATGTTGTGGTGGTATATTCGCGTATTGGTAAAGTTGCGGCAGCAATTACAGTTACCACTTTATTATTAAACTTTGATGTATCCAAAGTTATTTTTATTGGAGTTGCAGGTGCTATTCACAAAGATGTTCAAGTTGGAGATGTCGTAGTAGCGAGCAATTTAGTGCAATATGATATGGATGTATCTCCATTAAGACCCAAATTTGAGATTCCATTATTGGGCAAAACATTTTTTGAAACGGACTTACAATGGTCTAATCAACTAGTGGAGCAAATTCAACAAATATTAGACCCACAGGTACTGCATACATTAATCAGTAATGAAGACTTGGAAAAATTTCAAATCTCAAGTCCAAAAGTACATTTTGGTATGATTGCTAGTGGTGACCAGTTTTTCTCTACTATGGAGCAAAAAGATAAACTTCAACAGGCCCTACCTCAGGTAATGTGTGTAGAAATGGAAGGTGCGGCTGTAGCCCAAGTGTGCTTTGAATTTGGTGTAGATTTTACTGTTATTCGAACTATATCTGATAATGCAAACCAACATGCGAGTTTTAGTTTCCAATCTTTTGTAGAACAGGTTTCTTTGATCTACGGTAAGGAAATAATTCAAAAAGTTTTAGCATAAACCATATTTAAAAAGCCCCGAAGCACTACACAGTAGATCCTCGGGGCTTTTTAAATATTCCATTACTTTTATTTTGCTTCTCTTATTAAGTAAATATAAACAGGAAAGTGATCGCTAAATCCAGGCTCACCATTACTATTTCTTAAAGGATACCCTTTGTATTTACCAGAGGTTTGAATCATAAATGGTTTCTTAAATATTTGTGCCTTCCAAAATTTCCAAGTATCATACCCATCTTGCAAATAAGGTTCACTTAATATTATTTGATCAAATACGTCCCATGCATCTCTATAAGCAAGAGTACCATTACCTTCTTTTGCCAGTTTTTCAAAAGGATTATATAATCCGAACTTTTCTACTTTACTCTTAGAGTCCTTGGCATTCAATACTTTTTTAATACTATTGTTATAAGGCCCATCATTCATATCCCCCATAGTAATAATCTTAGCATTGGGGTTGATACTTTGTAAAGAGTCAATAATAGTGACATTCAAGGCTGCAGCAGCTTCTCTTAAAGGACTACTTCTTTTTTCACCACCTGAACGAGAAGGCCAGTGATTTACAATAAAGTGTATTTGTTCCCCCTCCAATAGGCCACTTACTACTAACTGATCTCTTGTGTATATTCTTTGTGGCTCACCCGTTTTACTATCTAGCTTTTTATTATCATAGATATACAAGGTATGTACTTGACTACTTAATGGCTGAAAATAAGTTCTTGAATACAAGAATCCAACATCGATTCCTCGTTTATCAGGTGAATCATAATGCACTATTCCATAATTATTAGGAACAAGTAAGGGATCATTGACTAAATCTTCCAAAACTCCACGATTTTCAATCTCAGCAACTCCAATCACTGCTGGCATCTTAGGGTTTTCTAACCTTCCAATTTCTGACATGACTCTTGCCAAATTATGAATCTTCTTCTGATACTTTTCAGTAGTCCAATTTTGCGCTCCTTGCGGAGTCCATTCTTGATCATAAATGGTTGTGTCTCTTTTGGTATCAAAGAGATTTTCGACATTATAAAATGCGATAGTCTGAATTTCATATTCCTTTTCTTGCGAGAAAACACTTAAAGAAAGAAAAAAACTCAGTAAAAAAACCTTATAGCTAATTGTACTATTTAACATATATGTTGATTTTTAATACACAATGAATTAATATTATTTAAAAACAGTTGCTTTTTAATATACAATGAATTAATTCTATTCAAAAATAGTTAATTTTTATTTAAAATAAGTATATTTGATTGTAAATATTATCTTAATATAATGCATAAGTAATTTTAAAATTTTAATCTATGAGAAAACTTTTACTCGGTTTATTTCTATTTTTACAAGTGCATTTAAGCTATGCTCAACAGGTAACTGGAAAAGTTGTAGATGCTGAGTCCTCAACACCTATCAATGCAGTATTGGTAAGTGTAAATGCGACCAACATTTCTACTTTAACGGATAATAGTGGAAATTTTATTCTTTCTGATCTTAATGAAGGACAGCACACTATTGTTATTTCCTATATGGGGTATCTTACAAAAAGACTTTCTTTTACTTTGGATGGTCAGAACATTGACTTAGGTAACATCCAATTGGAACAAGATGTAGCTTCAATGACACAGATGGGGTTAATTTCCCTATCGGAAAATGATTTAGGGGAAGATAATTCAAGTTCGGAGTCCTCCTCTAGTTTACTACAAGCAAGTAAAAACCCATTCCAGCAAGTAGCTGCGTATAACTGGGGACAAGCTTTTTACCGTTTAAGAGGGCTAGACAATGAATATGGCTTAGCTCTAATCAATGGTATTGTAATGAACAAAATTTATGACGGTAGACCTCAATGGTCTAACTGGGGCGGTCTAAATGACGCTACTAGAAATCAAACTTACTCCTCTAGTACTTCACCCTCAGACAATACTTTTGGTGCAATATTAGGTACACAAGAAATTTCTACAAGAGCTTCCCATATTAGAACAGGGGCAAAAGTTGGATTTTCTGGTTCAAATACCAACTATAGTTGGAGACCTTATGCAATTTACTCTTCAGGACTTAATGAAAATGGATGGGCTTATGTTTTTTCAGCTTCCTACCGTGGAGCTAGAGAAGGTTTCTTCGAGGGAACCAATTATGATGCTCCTTCCTTTTTTGCTGCAATAGAAAAGAAGTTTAATGATAACCACAGTTTAAATTTCACTGCAATTTACGCTAAAAACAAAAGGGCTAAAAACTCTCCTTTAACACAAGAGCAAGTAGACTTGAAAAACTACAAATATAATTCCTATTGGGGTTACCAAGGTGGAGACAAACGCAATTCAAGATACAAAACAGTAGAAGAGCCTATTTTTATGCTAACCCATTATTGGAAAATAGACGAAAAAAACACCTTGAATACTTCTGTAGCCTATCAATTCGGAATCATTGCTAATTCGCGATTTGGCTATAAAGATAATATGAATCCAGACCCTACGTATTATAGAAATATGCCAAGCTATGCTTTAAACTACCATAACTCTAATGGGGTTTGGGAACCAAACTTAGAATTAGCAGAGCAAAAGGCGCAATACTTTAAAGAGCATGGTCAAATTGATTGGGATAATATCTACAATATCAACCGCCTCAATGATGGAGAAAGCAAAATTATTCTATATGAAGATGTACAATCTGATCAAACTTTTAGTTTTAATACTAGCTTTAAATCTTTACTTACAGATAATATAACTTTTGATGCAGGAGTTAACTACAGACGTCAAAAATCACATAATTATAAAAAAGCTATTGACCTTTTAGGAGGTGACCGCTACTTAGATGTAGACAATTACCAAACTGGAGAGGCTAGAGAAAACGATTTGAATAATCCAAATAGATATATTGGAAAAGATGATCATTTTGGATACAATTACAACGTATTTGCTGATGTCATTAGTGTATTTACCCAATTTGTATTTGATTACAAAAAAGTAAATTTTTATGTAGGTCAGAATATAGGGTACACCAATTACCAAAGGGAAGGACTTTATAAAAATGGAGTTTATCCAGAAGATTCCTATGGAAAGAGCGGTAACATAAACTTTAACAACTTTGGTTTTAAAGCAGGTGCAACGTATCATATCACTGGTAAACATGCACTAAATGTAAATGCTTCTCTTTACAACCAAGCACCAACAATACGAAATGCATTTGCCAATGCTAGAGTAAATAATAAAGTTACTCAAGACTTAAAGAATGTTGATATTTTAGCCCTAGATGCTAGCTATATATACCGTTCGCCTAAACTTAGAGGTATTCTTACAGGTTATGTTTCAGAAATTAAAAATGGTACAGACATCTCTTTTTACTATGCAGATGGAGCAGGTATTATGAATGCCGAAGGAGAACTACTAACAAAAAGTGGTGGTGCCTTTGTTTCAGAAATTCTTACTGGAGTTAATAAAAGAAACATTGGACTAGAAATGGGAGTAGAATACCAGGTTACTCAAACCTTAAAAGCAACTGCAGCAGCATCTTTTGGACAATCTTTTTACACCAATAATCCAGAGATACGCCTAAATTCAGATAATGTTGCTCAGACCTTTGACTACGGTCATGCTTATCTAAAAAATTACCGTTTATCCAATGGTCCACAAACTGCTTTATCCCTAGGATTAGAATATAGATCTCCTGAATATTGGTGGTTAGGGGCAAATATAAATTACTTTAATGACTTATATACAGATGTTACTGCTTTAAGAAGGACAGATAACTTTGTAAAAGATCCAAGTGCTGGCGGAGATATATTCCCAGGATTAACCGATCAAATAATCCGAGACATGTGGAAACAAGAAAAAATAAGTGATTTTTCTTTATTAAATATTAGTGGAGGAAAATCATGGCGATTACCTAATAGAAATATTATTGGACTCAATGCCAGTATAAACAACGTACTAAATAAAAAATATAAAACTGGAGGTTTTGAACAAGCAAGAAATGCTAACTATGCAAGTGAAAAAGCCAATAATGCAAGCGGAGTAAATACTTTTGCTAACAAATACTTCTATGGATATGGTAGAAATTTCTTTGTAAATATCTACTACAACTTCTAAAACTTCTTACAACTATGAAAAACACATTTAAATCCTTTTTATACGTATGTTTTCTAGCGCTAGTTTTTGTTAGCTGTGCTAAAAATGATGATTTCACGATACCAAATTTAGACTTGGAATGTGACTCTAATATCTCTGAAACAATCACCATTGCTCAACTATATGAGACCATTACAGAGACAATGAGAACCTATGAGCAAGATGATATAATAAGCGGATACGTGGTATCCAGTGACCAAGGTGGTAATTTATATCAGAGTATCTACTTTGTAGATAAAAACAATGCTTTTTCCGCTGTATTTAAAGCTGACATTCAAGCATACTATGCTTCCTACCCTGTAGGTACCCAAATATTTATCCGCTTAAAAGGCACAGAAATCCAAATGAATAACTCCATTTTAACTATTGGAGGAAAGAATGCTACATCAGATTTTGTACAAGTTCTTGCTGCACCTACTTATAAAAAACATATTGTAAGAGGGTGTGAGAGATTAACTCCAGAGGAAATAGAAAAGAACTACACAAAACAATTATCCCTTCAAGATGCCATCAAGCCAATTAATATTGGAAAGCTAGTTACTATACAAGACGTACAGTTTGCAAAGAAATTCTGGGGTAAAACCTTCTTTGATCCTAACAACATCGTTTCGGACCGAAATAAAGCTACAAATAACGAAATAGAAAGTAAAACAAATAACCCTACTTCAAATGTCTTCTTCCGAGTTGTTACTCAAACTAGTGGTTTCGCAAATGAGACAGTTCCTGCTAAGAGTGGTAGCATGACTGGTATTATGACTTTATTCCAAAGTGATGCACAGTTCAACCCTCGTACCATGAAAGACTTAGATGGACTAGATAAAGAGCCATTTGACACAGATGGAGAAGTAACTCCTCCAGGAGAAACAGAAGGAAAAGATGTAGATGGAGTTAACCAAAATAAACCAAATATAGTTGCTGATTTTAGTAACTGGCCGTCCTTTATAGCTTCTACTAATAGATTTGGATTACTACCTTTTGGAACAGAAGCAGAAGGTCAAGGCCCAGATAATAAAGGTGCATTGAGCATTAAAGGATCCCCTGATAAAAATGAGTACTTATTTACATTAGAAAACCAAAGTGCTGCCACTGGTGCTAAAAATATTTCCTTCTATGTAAAAGGCACAACCCAAAAATCACTTTCCTTAAATGTATATAGAGCAGATGGAACCTATGCAGTATATAATTTAGCAACGGACGCACAAATTGCAGCAAAACAAACAGCTATTATCACAAGTGATATCGTACTTACGCCAACGAAAAGTCAACAAACTGGAAATCCAGCTAATGGAAACAACGATTATATCTACGCTAAGATTGACTCTCCAAATAAATGGATTAAGATAACATTAGATTTAAAAGATGTTGCTTATAATACAACTGGCCAAGGGTCGACTTTTGCATTAAAAATAGGTTCCAAAGCAAGTTATGATCTTTTAGTTTCTGACATTATATTTGATACCAATCAAGATGGAGACACAGAACCTTCTGAACAAGTAGTTAATTTAACCAACTTTAATACTTGGGATGAATTCTTAAAAACTTTGAATAAGTTTGGTTTACAGTCCTACGCTTCTCTAGGAGAAAAAATGGGTCCAGATAATCAAAATACAATGGTTATACAAGGAACTCCTGGTGGAAATGATTATCTGTTTACAGTAATAGATCAACCCGCTCCTAAAGATGCAAAAACTATTTCCTTTTTAGTAAAAGGAACTTCAGGAAAAAGTATCTCCTTAAATGTATACAGAGCAGATGGAAGCTACGCAGTGTATAATATTGCAACTGATGAACAAATTACTTCAAAAGAAACGGAAATACTAAAAGCAGATAAAACCTTATACCCAACCAAAAGAGCAAACTCCAGTAATCCAGCAAATGGTACAAACGACTATATTTATGGAACAATAGATACCCCTGACAAATGGGTGAAAATAACCTTAGACTTAAAAGGAGTAGAGTACAATACTACAGGAAAAGGAGAGCAATTTGCTTTTAAAGTAGGAAGTAAAAAAGATTACGATATACAAATAACTAATATTCTATATAATATTTAATATCTATTATTTTAGATTGAAACGCAAAAATAGCCTAGCAGATGCTAGGCTATTTTTGTTTAATTTGTTTTTAATATGTTAAAAACCAATATTTACGTATCTTTAAGCAACAACTTAAAAATAAACAATTATGAATGTTTCGGAACAAATAGTTGAAATGCTTGTAGAGGCAGGGATAAAAAGAATTTATGCTGTTACAGGGGATAGCTTAAATCACTTGAATGATGCAGTTCGTAAAAATGGTCAAATACAATGGATCCATGTACGTCATGAAGAAGCTGGGGCATTTGCTGCAGCTGCAGAAGCCGAACTAGATGGCTTAGCCTGTTGTGCTGGTAGTTGTGGACCTGGGCATATTCATCTGATAAATGGTTTATATGAAGCAAATAAAAGTCATTTACCTGTAATTGCAATTGCTTCTGCTATAAATACAAATCAGATGGGAATGGACTATTTCCAAGAAACAAATACCATAAAACTTTTTGAGGATTGTAGCGTGTATAATCAAATGCTCACAACTCCAGAGCAAGTACCAAGAATGGTACAAACTGCAATACAACATGCTTATGCTAAAAAAGGCGTAGCAGTAATTGGTCTTCCTGGTGACCTTAGTGAAGAACCAGCAATACCATCTCCTACTTCTACAGCTAACTACTTCCCTGAACCTACACTTCGACCAAATGATAAAGAAATTGCTGACTTAGCCCAACATATAGAACAGGCAAAAAACATAACGATATATTGCGGAATTGGCGCCATAAATGCACATGATCAAATTGTAGAACTCTCCCAATTACTCCATGCGCCTGTTGCTTATTCTTTTAGAGGAAAAATGGGTATCGCTTATGACAATCCTAATGACATCGGACTAACAGGTCTATTGGGATTGCCCTCGGCTTATCACGCCATGCACCATAGTGACTTGGTATTATTATTAGGAACTGATTTTCCTTATTATAATTTTATGCCGACAAATAGTAAAATTATTCAAATTGACAGGGCAATAGAGTACCTAGGTAGACGAGCTAAGTTGACCATGGGTCTTTGTGGAGATATAAAAGATACCTTACTTGCATTGCTCCCATTACTAAATCAAAAACCTTCTAGGAAATTTCTAGATTTACATCTTGATTACTTCAACCATGTACAAAAAAATCTACAGGCCTATGTAGCTTCAAGTGGAACTATAGATAACATACAGCCAGAATATGCCACTTATGTAATTGACTCTTTAGCTAATGATGATACTATCTTTACAGTGGATACAGGCATGTGTTGTGTTTGGGGAGCAAGGTATATTACGGCCAAGAAAAATAGAAAATTACTTGGGTCATTTAACCATGGTTCAATGGCTAATGCAATGCCTATGGCAATAGGCTCTCAACTCTCCCGTCCTAACCAACAAGTAATTGCCCTTTGTGGTGATGGTGGAATTTCCATGCTTTTAGGAGATCTAGCAACGATTAAACAATATAATTTACCTATTAAAATATTTGTCTATAACAACAGATCACTTGGTATGGTTAAATTGGAAATGGAAGTAGCAGGTTTAATGGATACACAAACGGATATGGAAAACCCTGACTTTGCCCTAATTGGACTGGCAATGGGCTTTAATAGTTATACAGTTAGAGATCCAGAGCTATTACCTGAAATAGTAAGTAAAGCACTAGTAGATAAAGGACCTGTTCTAGTAAATATCTTTACTAACCCTAACGCCTTAGCAATGCCTCCTAAAGTAGAATTGGAACAAATAGTGGGTATGACTAAAAGTATGGCCAAATTAATGCTTAATGGTAAAATGGAAGAAGTATATAAGACAATCCAATCTAACTACAAACATCTAAAGGATCTATAGTTACAAAGGCTTTTTAAGTGACAAAAACCTCAAAATAAAAACTTATAATAATAGTTACTATGTAATAGAAAATAATGTCTTAAATCAAAGAAAACATATTACAAACAAAAAGAGCCTGGTGAATTCCCAGGCTCTCTTTTATATATTAGATAATAATAACCTCACTTAAGAAAGCTTCCTTAACTATTATCTTAACTTACTAATATCTTTAAATTATTTTCCTAGAGCTTCAGCTCCTCCAACAATTTCTAATATTTCGTTTGTAATTGCTGCTTGACGTGCTTTATTATACGTTAGCTTCAAGTCATTTCTTAAATCATTTGCATTATCCGTTGCTTTATGCATGGCTGTCATACGAGCTCCATGTTCAGAAGCTACTGAATCCGATACAGCTTTGAATAATTGCGTTTTTAATGACATTGGAATTAAAGTATCCAAGATGTCTTCTTTAGAAGGTTCGTAGATATAATCCATAGCCACTGCATTGCTTTGCTCAACTTCTATAGGCAATAATGGCAAAAATTGCTCTGTAACAACACTTTGAGTAGCAGCGTTTTTGAATTGATTGTAAACAATTTGAATACTATCATATTTTTGTTCAACAAATGCACTCATTAACTTTTCAGCAATAACAGCACAATGTTCAAAATCATTATGATCGTAAAAATCACTATCGTTTTCAAAAACATTGAATACTTTACTTAAAGCATCGTACCCTTTCTTACCTATAGTTAAAATATCTACATTAGCATCTTTAAAAGTACTCTCTTTTAAAAGGTTAACTTGTTTGATAATATTTGCATTAAAAGCACCACATAATCCTCTATTAGAAGTAACAACAACCAAAAGAACATTATTGATCTCTCTTTCTTGAGAGTAAACACCTTGGTTATCTCCTTCTAAAGTAGCGCTAATATTTTGGATTATCTCTGTCAACTTTTCTGAATAAGGACGCATTGCCTCAATTGTATCCGTTGCCTTTTTTAATTTAGCAGCAGAAACCATCTTCATTGCAGAAGTAATCTGCATTGTTGAACCAATCGATGAAATCCTATTACGTATTTCTTTAAGGTTTGCCATTTTTTAATATATAATAATTTGAAAGAAAAAGACTAAAGATTTAATCTTTTTCTCTCAAACCAAATTCTTAATATTTTGAAGAAATCTCTTTTGCTACTTTCTCAAGTACACTAGTTAATTCGTCTGTGAATTTACCAGCTTTTAAAGCGTCTAAAGTATCTCTGTGACGAGTATTTAAAGCTTCTAAGTAGTCTCTTTCAAATTCTTTAACTTTAGAAACAGGAACGTTTCTTAATAAGTTTTTAGAACCAGCATAGATAATAGCAACTTGATCTTCTACTGAATATGGATCATTAACAGCTTGTTTTAATATCTCTACGTTACGTTTACCTTTTTCAATTACGTTCATTGTAGCAGCATCTAAATCCGAACCGAATTTAGCGAAAGCCTCTAACTCACGGAACTGAGCTTGGTCAAGCTTCAAAGTACCTGCAACTTTCTTCATTGATTTAATCTGAGCAGATCCTCCAACACGAGATACAGAAATACCAACGTTAATAGCTGGACGAACCCCTGAGTTAAATAAATCTGATTCTAAGAAAATCTGACCATCCGTAATAGAAATTACGTTAGTTGGAATATATGCAGAAACGTCACCAGCTTGTGTTTCAATAATTGGTAATGCAGTTAAAGAACCACCACCCTTAACAAATGGTCTTAATGACTCAGGTAAGTCATTCATTTCTTTAGCAATATTATCATCTCCAATAATACGAGCAGCACGCTCTAATAATCTTGAGTGTAAGTAGAAAACGTCTCCAGGGTACGCCTCACGTCCTGGTGGACGACGTAAAATTAATGACATCTCACGGTAAGCAACCGCTTGTTTAGATAAATCATCATAAATGATTAATGCAGGACGTCCTGTATCACGGAAATATTCCCCGATAGCAGCACCAGCCATTGCAGCGTAAACTTGCATTGGAGCAGGCTCAGAAGCATTAGCTGCAACGATGATTGTATAGTCCATTGCTCCTTTATCTTCTAAAGTTTTAGCAATAGCGGCTACAGTAGAAGCTTTTTGTCCAATTGCAACATAGATACAATATACTGGTTGACCAGCATCGTAAAATTCTTTTTGATTTAAAATCGTATCAATACAAACAGTTGTTTTTCCTGTTTGACGGTCACCAATTACTAGCTCACGTTGACCACGTCCTACTGGAATCATGGCATCAATAGATTTAATACCAGTCTGTAATGGCTCAGTTACTGGCTGACGGTAAATAACCCCTGGCGCTTTACGCTCTAGTGGCATCTCGTATAAATCACCTTCAATTGGTCCTTTTCCATCAATAGGTAAACCTAATGTGTTAACAACACGACCAACCATTTTCTCTCCAACTTTCAAAGAAGCGATACGTCCAGTTCTTTTAACAACTGATCCTTCTTTTACTCCTACAGAGCTTCCTAATAATACAATACCTACGTTATCTTCTTCAAGATTCTGTACCATTGCTTCTAATTTGTTGTCTACAACAACTAACTCTCCATATTCAGCATTTGTTAACCCGTAAACACGAGCAACTCCATCTCCTACTTCTAATACAGTTCCCACTTCTTCTAAAGAAGCATCAGAGTTAAATCCAGATAACTGTTTCTTTAAAATCGCTGATATCTCAGCTGGTTTAATGTCCGCCATTTTTATCTATGTTTATACACGAAAAATTCGTGCGGTGATTTTTTAATTCGTTAATTCTCTTTTTAAAACTTCTAATTGATGTGCTATCGAAGCATTATATTGCTTATCCCCTATTTTGAGAATAAACCCTCCAATAATAGATGAATCTACCACATTGCTAATAATAACTTCTTTACCTTGAACTATTTCTTTAGCTTTCACTAAAACTTTAGCTTCTAAGTCAGTATCCATAGGAATTGCTGTAGTAACAGTAACTCTTTCTATACCTTTATGCTCTTCATACTGCTTTTGGTAATCCGCAGCAATAGCAGCTAAAAGTTCAAATCGACTATTAGTCTTTAGCAATTTAAACAATTCCTTAGTACCTTGATTGGCACCAGCGAATACTTCTTCTACAGCGTTAAACTTAGCACTGTCCCCTATAACTGGGTTATTAAGAAAGGTTTTCAACTCATTGCTTTGAGAAACTGATTCAGAAATAAGGATCATATCATTATTTATAGCATCAGCATTTCCATTTTCAACAGAAATCTCTAGCATTGCTTTTGCATAGCGTGCAGCTGCTCTAGTGCTTATCATAATGAATGAATTAGTTTAATTTCACATCTGCTAACATCTTCTCAACCAATTTTGATTGAGCTTCTTTATCAGCTAATTGATCTTTCAATAATTTCTCAGCGATCTCAATAGAAATACCAGAAACTTGTTGTTTTAACTCGATAACAGCAGCAGCTTTTTCGCTTTCAATTGTAGCTTTAGCTTGAGCAATCATTTTTTGCCCTTGAGCTTCCGCTTCGTTTTTAGCATCTGCTAACATTTGTTCTTTAATTTCACGAGCTTCTTTCATTAAAGCATCGCGCTCTGCACGTGCCTCAATTAATAATTTTTCGTTATCAGCTTGTAAATTTGCTAATTCTCTCTTTGCGTTGTCAGCTGCTGCCAAAGCATCTGAAATTCCTTCTTCACGCTCTTCTAACGCGTTAACAATTGGTTTCCACGCAAATTTTCCTAAAAGGAAAATGATAACAATTAAAATGATAAATTGCCAGAAAAATAATCCAAAACTGAAATCGTTAATTAACTTATCCATTATCTAAAATTATACTTTTTAATACCTAATATTGTTTAATTAAGAAGTTTATCTGTAACCAACCGTTACAGATAAACTCTTTTCTTTTGTTTGGACTATTTACCTAAAACTAAAGCACCGAATGCTAAACCTTCTAATAAAGCTCCAATAATGATCATCGCAGTTTGGATTTTTCCAGCAGCTTCTGGTTGACGAGCAATAGCGTCCATTGCAGAAGATCCAATTTTTCCTAAACCATAACCAGCTCCGATTACGATTATACCTGCACCAATAATGTTTGGTAATGTCATAGTGATTGATTTATATTAATTAAACAAATTTTAAATTCTTTTTTTTACTTCTAATGTTCATCGTGATCTGCAACTGCAGCACCAATAAACAAAGAAGACAACATTGTAAAAATAAATGCTTGTAAGAAAGCTACTAATATCTCTAGGATAACTAAAAACGTAGAAAGGAAAAATCCAATTCCAGTAGCACCAGCAGTACCTAATACCTCTTTCATGATAAAGATAATCGAGATTAATCCAAACACAATAGAGTGACCTGCAGTAATGTTAGCAAATAAACGTACCATTAAAGAGAAAGGTTTAATTAACATACCTAAAACTTCAATTGGAGCTAACATTATTTTCATTGGAGCTGGAACACCAGGCATCCAAAATATATGTTTCCAGTAATCTTTATTTCCTGAAATCTGTGTAATGATAAAAGTAAATATCGCTAAACACGCTGTTACCGTAATACTTCCTGTTACGTTAAACCCAAGTGGAGTTAAACCTAATAAGTTTAATAAAAATATTAAGAAAAACACAGATAATAAATAAGGCATAAATTTCTTATACTTATCTTTTCCAATATTAGGAATTGCCATCTCATCACGTACATAAATTACTAAAGGCTCTAAAGCTCTAGAAAATCCTTTTGGTAAGTTATTTGGACCATTTTTATATGTCTTAGCTAAACCTAAAAACATAATAAATAATAAAACTGTAGTGAACATTAATGACGCAACGTTCTTGGTAATAGAGAAATCTAAAGGTTTCTCATTGCTAGGAAATCCATTTTCACCGTAAAAAATTTGCCCTTCAGCATCGGTTTTATAAATTTTTCCGTGGTAAAGTCTATAAAACTGTCCCCCTTTTTCCACTAGCTTTTCACCAAAATCAAATTCAGAAGACATAAAAACGTGTAATCCGTTGTCAATCAAAATAACAGGTAAAGGAAATCCGTAGTTTTTACCAGTTGCTTCGTCTGAAAAGAATATAAACGAATAGTCATCCGCCAAGTGATGTTGGATATGTGCAGCAATTTTTTCAGCTTGCGTAGTGTTACCCTCTTGACCAGCAGTAGCCTCTAATGTCTCCGCTACAGAATTCTGTAAGGATTCATCGATAGATTGCTCAAGTTCTTGAGTTCTTTTATCAAGTTGTGTATCACTTGATTGTGCGTAAGAAAATACAGACGTTGCTGTAAAAATAACAGCTGCTAATAAATTCAGTGATTTCTTCAGAGTCACCATACCTTAACTTCTTAAATATTTATGGTTCTTAAAATTTTGTGCAAAAGTACAATAAATCTCTTACAATCATACCTTAATGCGAAACTTTTTTTAATATCTTTTTTCTATATAGCCTTACTTATTCAAAACTCGGTAAGCTGTATAGGCATCCGTACCTAGGAAAATTAGGACAATTATTACGAAATTATACTTAAATACATCTTGAGTATCTACGTGATCTAACCCTTGTTCTGCGAACAAATAACTACCTATTAATCTTAGAGTTATGAATCCTAAGAAAACAAATCCTAATTGTTCTGGGAGACTTTTTGCGATACCAATCATTGCAAAAAAAATGACTATAGAAAATATTAATTCAAAGCCATATAACCCGACTAAACTATATTCTAAATTACTTAGTGATTCATGCCATCCTGTAAAATATAAAACAGCAAATTGTGCACAGAAACAGATTATAAGGATACCCAAAACCTTAAATCCAATATTTAGTAAATTTTTATCCATACGATGATTTCAATTAATTTCGATTTAATTTATTTACTTGTTTGATAACTTGGTACAAAGCTAAACCTACTCCAATCAAAGTACAAACTTTATTTGCTAAACCTTCCTCAAAATTGTATTTATCATCTAACCAGAGTCCTAAAATACTAAAAAGATAAATAGTTACCCCCATCTGCATAGGCATTGTGACTAAAACTAACCACTTATTTGGTTTATTATTCTTAGGATCGCTCAAGATATAGATTTTATTTTTTCTTTTTTTCAGTGTCTTTAGATTCGCAAGTGATTTCTTCTAATTCATGTCCATTCTTATTAGCTAATAAGGCTGGCTCAGTTTTGTGATCTCCTAACATTTTACATGTTACCTCTAAATCTCCTCCTGGCTCAACAGCCAATTTCCCTATAATTAGATCTCCTTTTATTTTAGCGTTTTCTTTTACTAATAATAATTCTTCTACGTATAGGCTCCCATAAACTTGTCCTTCAATATCGGCATTTTGGCAAATAATATTTCCAGTAATACTCGCTAAAGGTCCAATAACTACTCTACCTTTTACTTTCATATTACCCTCTAAGTGTCCATCGAAGCGCAAATCAGCTACTGCCTCAATATCTCCTTTAATTACAGTTTGATCAACAATACGATTAGTTTGCCCTAGTTGATCAGCAGGTCCTTTGTTCTTTGTTTTTTGAAACATTTTGTTTGTTTTGAGTCTATATTAATTTTGTTTGTTTGTTTGTTGCTGTAAATATAACTCCCAATTTTTATTTATCAATACAGTTGAATAATTTACTGTATTAATTACTTCTGCTTGATCTAAGTCTAAACGCTCAAGGATCTTCAAAGCATCTTGTTTACTATTAAAGCCATGGAGTACAATAAAGTCACTAGAATCATCATATTTGTCTTCTGAATACTTTACACCAATTGATTTATTAAGTGTTGCAAAATCTATCATTTTCCTTTGCATTAAATTATAAGAATCTTTACTATTTTTTGGTTGACGTACCACTATCTTCCAGGAGTCATTTAACGACTCACCAAAACCTCGTTGCTCTAATTCTTTGACAACAGTATTTAGCAATTCCTCCGCTTTCTTACCCTCAGGAGTAGAACTGTAGGTTAAAGCAATAAAGTTTAAAGCGTCTTTATAGGCTTGAAGTCCCTCTTTTTGTGCTATTATTTGTGCTTTTAAAAGTTCAAATAGGCTAATATAATCATTATCATAGTTTTCT
The DNA here is from genome assembly GCF_054871665.1 of Myroides sp. LJL115. NCBI lineage: Bacteria > Pseudomonadati > Bacteroidota > Flavobacteriia > Flavobacteriales > Flavobacteriaceae > Myroides > Myroides sp. LJL115. The sequence goes on from NZ_JBTXLS010000007.1 coordinate 68,812, forward strand.
AAAACCTCTTGGATTTCTGCATATGCACGGTCTAAATCTCCGCTTTGATATATTCTATACACATTGGTATAACGCTGCTCTGGTGACAAATCATCAATTAAATCCCTACGTACATTTTGTAAGAGTTTAGCGTAGCGTGAATCAGGGTATAAATCTATAATCCTCTGTTTTAACGCCATAGCTTTGGCTGGATCAGTTTCTAAATAGATTTTATACAACTTATACATTGTAGGTAGAATCAAACGCTGAGCTGGCTCAAATTCAAGAAGAGCTTCCAAGCGATAAATGGCTAGGTCAAACTTTTTGAATCGGTCACTATACATAGATCCTAATTGGAAATAAGCGAAATCTCTATCTGTCTTAAGAGATGCAATTTGGCTTGAATCTGTAGGAATACTACTTAAATAATATTCCAAATTATATCGATTATCTAAAGGTTCTCCAATACTTTGCTCTTCTGTTGGAACTGCATCGCTTTGTTTATCTTTTCTTTGAATTGCAGAACTCTCCCATTTCCAGTTATCTTCTAGTATTCGATTTCCCCATTTCTTCTTAAACTCTATCTTACCGTAAGAACTAGCTTGAGTAGAATAAAAATAGAATGAAGTCGCATTTTGGGGCTGCGAATTAGCAGTAACGGATTGGTTAACCGCCTCTCCAAAACTCGTCATATTAAAATAATCTACATTACTATTTCTGTTTTTGCTCTTTAAATTAGCTTGTAACTTTCTAAAGTCTTCTTTTCTAATATTTTCTATATACTCCGTAAAAAAAGTATTCCTTTGATTTTGCGACATTGCTACTAACCTTAAAATACTGTCATTTACTTTAGCTATATTCTCATAGAAAACAACATCCTTTAATGCGTCTCTACGTTTCTCTAAACGAAAACGATCTGGGTATTTTTCTGGTAAAATGGCTAATGCACTATCGTAAAAGGCACCTGACTGAGCATATCCAGCATTATTAAAATAAATATCGGCTAAACTTAGGTAGTTATTTGCCTTTAATTGAGTATCCACTTTAAAATGTTTTAGTGCGACCTTTAGATACTTAATTGCTTGCTCATCTTTTGAAATCTCTTTGTAAAAAAGTCCCACTTGACGATTTAAAACATCTAGGTAGGGCCTATTTTCCCTATCTGCGATAAGCTTGTTATATTGCTTTAAGAAAGCAACAGAATCCCTAGCGGAAAGTTTTGTAATTTCAAATTGTTTAGCTAAAGATTGAATTAGATATACTCTTGGGATTTTTCTATTAAAACTTAGAATTTGTTCAAAACAACTATATGCTTCTGCCTTTTTATTTTCTTGTATATATAACTGACCTAACACAAATAAATACCTTGCCAAAACAGACTTATCTGAAGTAAACTCTATTGACTTTTTTAATGCAGCAATTGCTTTTTGCCCCTGTTCTATATTGATATAGGCTTGAGCTAAAATAGCATAAGCATCTGCTTGGTTCTCTTTAGTTAATCGGCCTTTTTTTTCTGCCAAAAACTCATTTAAATTCTTAATAGCAATATCTTCATAAGAAAGACGAAGGTTTGTCTTTTCTCTCCAAATGATGGCCTCATCAATTAATTGTCCATCAGGATATTTATACATGATATAGTTGAAAGCCTCTAATGCTGGAATATATCTTCCGTCGTAGTATCTAGCCTTCCCTAAAAGAAGGTAGGCATTATCCATCTCCCAATTTCGCTCACGCCCGTTAATATACATAGAGTGCTTTTGAATTGCTTTAGTTGCCTTATTTTCAGCCCTAGCAAATCCCGAACCCTGATCTAATGGATCCTCTACCTTAGAAGGACTACCCCCTAAGAGAGAGAAGTTATCTAAAACAGATCCATTTTTAGAATCTAATGACATTCCCTTTTGAAATTCTTTGGTAGGATCTATTTCAAGATTGATACGCTCAATAGGCAATATTTCCCAATAGTTATCAAAGTAATTATTCTCTAACTCTAGTAAAGCTTCATCATAAGCTAAATATCCATTAAATAAAATATTATACTTAGCTGTCATTGCATTAAAAGCTCTGTTCATTAACTTATCCTTTTTAACCGAACAGGAAAAACACAATACAACTGCAATAACTGCATAAAAATAAGATAGATATGTTCTTTTCAACTTATGTTACTTTATTACAAAACAATAAAAATATCCTTTTAGTATAAATGGGATAGAATTAAAAAATATCCTAATTATAAAAACTAAGCAAACTAGTGCTCTATAGAGCTGGTTAACACACTAATAAAATGTTTTTCTCTAAATATAAACACAATTATAATACAGCCTTATCCAAAGGTTTATAACTAGCTGACTACAAATATACTTATAGTTTTTTCAAAAATAACATACAAAATAGGTTCTAGATTCCAGACAAGCAAATATAACTGAGCAGTATCCCAAATATGCAACTTTACTTACATTAGCAATAAAATCCCTATTAAAATTTTTATCTTTGCTCTAAATAAGTTCATTATGAAAAAAGATATTGAAATTCCTGTAGTAGAAAACGTAGAAATAGCAATTGTAAAAGAATACAACGAAGATTTTCTTTCAGATGCTTGGTATGCCTACTTATTTAATAATTCGGATTTACCCCTTGAAGCAATTTTAATTGTATCTCAGGCAAAAGGTGAAATAGATGGACATCAACGTCAATCTAGTTTATTTCGCCATGCATTTCCAGTATTGCAGCCTAAAGAATCCTTGAAAATCGAATTATTAGATGAAAATGTTTTTTCACTTGATAATCACTTTATGCTTACTTATTTTTTAGATTCTAAATTATATGATAAGACATTTGTATTTAAAGCTAACACAATTTCTGATGATAATATCAAAACATTAGAATTCAGCGATAAAAAAGGGGTTCTTACAAAATAACCCAACTTTGTATATTAAACTACAATAAAAGTTTAAAAAAGGGCTGTAAAAGATTTTTTTTACAGCCCTTTTGTGTTGATATCCTCTTACTAAAAATAGTGACATTAGAGTGCCTATAGCTTACTATTAAACAAAGCTAATCGATAATTTATAAATTAAAAAGCACCTAATAAAGGTGCTTTTTAATTTTAATCTCATCTACATTCCAATATAGACTATGCATGTTTTTTAGGTGCAGTCAAAAAAGAAGCTACTACCGATAGAATTAAAACAGCCCCTATTACTACCAGAGAAACCATAGATGGAATATGAATAAATGGAGAAATAATCATCTTAACCCCTATAAAAGAAAGAATAATTGCTAATCCATACTTTAGTTTACTAAATTTATCCATGAAATTAGCCAATAAAAAATAAAGCGAACGCAAACCTAATATTGCGAAAATATTGGATGTGTATAATATAAATGGATCATCAGGAGCAATTGCGAAAATCGCAGGTATACTATCTACAGCAAATATTAAGTCTGTAAATTCTATAACGATTAAAGCAACAAATAACGGTGTCACCATTTTTACTCCATTTTTTGCAGTAAAAAACTTTTCACCATCATAATCCGGACTAACTTTAAAAAATTTATGCACCATTCTCACCGCAAAGTTAGAAGATAAATCACTTTGCTGATCATGATCTTCTTTTGCAAACCAAGACTTGATTCCAGAGACCAATAAGAAGATACCGAAAATTGTAAGCACTACATTTATCTCAACTGATTTTCCAAACATACTTATTGCAGGTAGATAGGTATGGTTGATTATCTCAACTCCAGCAAAAATAAATATTGCCCTGAAAAATAAAGCCCCTATAATTCCCCAAAACAAAACTCTATGATGTAAAACCTTAGGTACTTTAAAGAAAGTAAAAACCAAAATAAATACAAATAGGTTATCTACAGATAAGGCTTTCTCTATCCAATAAGCACTTTGAAAACGTACAAAGTTCTCTAAGTCCATATAATAATATATTACACCACTAAAGCACATAGCTAAACCAATCCATACAATAGACCAAGCTAATGCCTCTTTAGTTGATACAACATGACTGTTTTTATTAAAAACTCCTAAATCCAATAATAACATTACTAGAATTACAATACCAAAAAAACCCAATAACCCTGGGTGATTAATTAAATGATCCATTGTTTATTTTTTTATCAGGTTGTAAAATTAAATAGAATAAACCCCACCAAGACAAAACATCTCACTGTGTTGATTAACAATAAGTTACAACAGTAAATTTCTTAGTCGTTTTTTTACAAAAAAACCTAACTATCTGTAAAACAAATAATTAGGTAGCGTATTTTCTTAAAACATAAAAGATGAAGAAAATAAAATATTTAATTTAATTTTTCTGTCAGCTTTCTAAATGTTTTTTTAGGATCTTTTCCATTGTATAAAATGTCATATACAGCATTGATTATAGGTGTTTTAGCACCTACCTTCTGGGTTAGTTCATAAGCACTCTTAGAAGCGTAATACCCCTCAGCAATCATATTCATTTCCATCTGAGCACTTTTTACTGTATACCCTTTACCTATCATGTTCCCAAACATTCTATTTCGAGAAAATAAGGAATACCCCGTTACTAATAAGTCTCCCAAGTAGGCAGAATTATTAATATTTCGTTTCATTTTATATACTTTCTTAATAACTTTATTCATCTCTCGAATAGCGTTACTCATCAGTAAGGCCTGAAAATTATCTCCATAGCCAAGTCCATGGGCCATCCCACAAGCAATAGCATAAATGTTTTTTAAAACTGCTGCATATTCCGTTCCTACGATATCATCCGTTAACTTTGCTTTGATATAATGACTGCTTATACAATCTTGAATTATCTTACCATGTTTCTCACTTCTACATGCAATTGTCAAATAAGATAAGCGTTCTAAAGCAACTTCTTCTGCATGACAAGGTCCGGTGATAACTGCAATGTTATCATATGGTATATTATATTTTTGGTGAAAATGTTCTCCTACAATTAAACTTGTCTCAGGAATAATACCCTTAATTGCCGAAACTACCACTTTATCCAATAAACTAACATGAACTTTCTCCATCTCTTTACTTAAAAAAGCAGAAGGGATAGCAAAAACTACATAATCAGCATAAGAAATGGCTTTATTAATATCATTTGTCAAATAAAGTTTATCAACATCAAACTCTACCGAACTTAAGTAATTAGGATTATGGTGATTTACCTTAATCTCCTGAATTGCTGCTTCACTACGTATATACCAAGCAATATTACTCAGGTTTTCACTAAGCATTTTCACAATAGCGGTTGCCCAACTTCCACCACCTATAACCGCAAATTTTGGGTAATCATTCATATTTTTAGATTGTATCTGGCTCAAAAGTAAATAAAAAACCTATTGCAAGCAATTATAACTATTATGTTTTTTTTCTTAAAAATAACTGCAATTATTTACAATAAACAACATATTACTTGTTATAAATAATATATTAACACTAATATTTACAATAATTAAAAAATTACATTGAAATAATTCATAAAAATATAGCTTAAGTATTTCTTCGTTTATAGACTTTATTTTTTTTATTTAAACTATGAATTCGATATGCTTTTCAACCAATCTCCACAATATCAAAAGCTTAAAATAAATATATTTACATAAAGATATGGATTTATCTATTTAAATAATTTTACTTTAGTTAAATATTTTTTTGCGTTTAAACACTCATTTAAACTAAATGATCCCCGCTCTCTGCAATTAATAGAATAATATAGCGAAAAAGGATACCTAAAAGTAAAAGGGGAAATGCTTTTCGCATTTCCCCTTTTACTTACTATTTATTTTTTATAAAATAAATTATGATCTATATATTTCCAGACTTCTTCATCTACTAATGGACGTATATTTTTCCCTTCCTTTATCGAATTTCGTATAAAAGTAGAAGATATTTCCATAATTGGAGCATTTTCCACAAAATGTATATTAGGATGCTTACGTAAAGGGTTTTCTAAATCCTTACTTTGGTATATACGTGGATAAATATAAAATTGATAACGTTGCAAAAGTATATCATAGTTCTTCCATTTATGCAAGGAGTCTAAATTATCCTCTCCCATTAATAAAGAAAATTCATATTTTGGATAGCGCTCATGTAAATGCGCCATGGTGTTTATTGTATAATTAGGTTGCTTAAGAGAAAACTCAATATCAGAGCTTCTTATATGATCATAGCTGGTACAAGCTAAATTAACCATATGAATACGATGATAATCTTCTAATAGCCCTTTCTTCTTCTTCAAAGGACTATGTGGAGTAACTACCATCCAAACTTGATCTAAATCTGTGTACTGCACCATATGATTGGCAATTATCAAATGTCCAACATGTACTGGATTGAATGTACCAAAATATAAGCCAACCTTCATAACTTCCTTACTTATTTACAAAGTTTTTTACAATTTCGTAAGCCTCTTGCTTAGCTGTATCAAGATCATAGTTTTTAATGATTAGATCAAACTGAGGAGCAGTAGCTAATTCTACTGAAGCTTTTGCTATACGCATATTAATTTTATCCTCGCTCTCTGTAGAACGCTTTTTTAAACGAATTTTTAATTCATCTATACTAGGAGGTTTTACAAAAACTGCTAAAGTTTGTTCAGGGAATTTTTTCTTAATTCTCAAGCCACCTGCAACATCAATATCAAAAATAACATTTTTTCCTTGTGCCCAAATTCTTTCGATTTCACTTTTTAGTGTACCGTAGAAGTTATCTCTATAAACTTCCTCCCACTCTATAAAGTCTTCTGCTTTAATGTGTTTTTTGAAATCTTCCAAAGATAAAAAATAGTAGTCTTTACCGTCTACCTCTTCTGGTCTAGGTCCACGAGAGGTACAAGATATTGAAAATTCTAAGTTCAAATCTTCGTTACTTAATAAGTGTCTAACAATGGTAGTTTTACCAGAGCCCGAAGGGGCTGAAAAAACAATCAGTTTACCTTGTTTCATAAATTAAATTCGTTGTATTGTATTTTGTAAGACTTAAAGAACGTTTAGTACCTGCTCCTTTATCTTTTCTAATTCATCTTTCATCATAACCACTAGCTTTTGCATTTCCGCATGATTGCTCTTAGATCCCATGGTATTAATTTCTCTTCCCATCTCCTGAGCGATAAAGCCTAACTTTCTACCGTTTGCTTGTTCTCCTTGAATAGTCTCTAAGAAATAATCCAAATGCTTTTGCAGACGTACTTTTTCTTCTGTAATATCCATTTTTTCGAGATAGTAAATAACCTCTTGTTCAAAACGATTTTCATCTACATTCAATTGTAATTCGACTAAGTTGGCACGTAATCTTTCTTTTACAGTAATTATACGCTCTACATCTAAAGCTATAATCTCCTGCATATATTTTTCGATATTCTTAATACGAATTACGAAGTCCTTCTCTAAACTAGCTCCTTCGCTAAAACGAAATTCTTTAATATTTTCTAAGGCTTGCTCTATTACAACCTGAATTTGTTGCCATTCATTCTCATCTAGCTCATGACGTTCTACTTTTAGTGCGTCTGGCATACGAACAGCCATTTTCATCAACTCAGTTTCATCAGCTTGTCCAAGAATAGCTTTCATTTGATTAATATAAGCCAAGACAATCGGACCATTAATTTTACTTGTAGTTTCTTCTGCTGTTACTTCACAAAATAAAGAAAAGTCAACTTTCCCTCTTTCTAAAGTTTGGGCAATAATGTTTCGCAGAGGCAATTCCTTCTCTCTATAACTTTGAGGTAAACGAACGTTTAAGTCTAAATTTTTACTATTTAAAGACTTTACCTCTACTGTAATCTTTTTAGTAGGCAGCTGTACACTTGCTTTACCAAAACCGGTCATTGATTGTATCATAATCCAAAAAAATAATAGCTACAAAGGTACTAAAAACTCAACATACTAAATCAATAATAGTTTAAAATACTATCGTTTTTATGTGATTATTACCTTTTTAGGTCAATATTAAATACATATTTCAAGAGAAATTCATCTTTTTAAATTCCCAACTCATTTTTTAAAAATAGAAAAAGGGAAGCTAAAAACTTCCCTTTTTTACATTTTTTTACTTTCATCTCTTTTCAACGAAACTGTTGAAAGTAAACCAAAACAATAATAAGTCTTTATTGTCTTAAAGGTTTAATACTCTTTAAAACTGCAAAGAAAGATAGAGTTACTCTTTATCGACATCTTTCCCCTATTTTGATATCAAAGCCGTAATCTTTTACATCATCTTAGCTAAAAACTTATTGTGAATAAAAGGTTTCATAGCAATTTCTCCCTTTCGTATACTCTCTTTAGACAACCAAACCCCCATTTGGTCACATCTAAAAAAAAATTTATTTCTATATATACTTTATAAATAGGTAAATAAACACCTAATATAATACATTTTACATTAATTTAAAACTTTGTCGATAAAAAACCAAATCATATTGTTAATTACACTTTAAAAATTCTATTTAGTACACCTTTAAGAAAAAATACAATAAATTAAAAAAAGAGTTGCAAAATAAATTGCAACTCTTTTTTTTAAATATTACTTGACAAATAATCTTTTACTTGTTCGATTACCTTTTTACTATTACCAATGAATATTTGCTGGTCGATAACAAACACTGGACGGCTTAAAAATGTGTAATGTTCTAACAACAAATCTTTATAGTCTTGTTCCTGTAAGTTTTTATCTTTTAATTCACGTGTTTTATATAACTGAGCACGCTTATTAAATAAAGCCTCGTAGCTATTAGATAAGCTATATAAATGCTCTAGTTCTTCTGAGGTTAGAGGATTAGACTTGATCTCTCTTAATTCAAAAGAATCCAATTGAGGTATCTCTGCCATAATACGTTTACAAGTACTACAACTACTTAAATAATATACTTGATTCATCTTACTTGAATAATTTACTCGATTACTAAAAGAACCTTATCGTTCTTTCTTACTCTAAAATCAACTTGAATTGTTATACGCTCACCTGCTTTAGCTTCCTGCTTTTCAACTCCGTTTACAAACATTTGTTGTAAAACTACATCTTCCTCACCAGTTGTAGGCCCTTCAATCTTAATAGAATCACCTACTTTAAGATCTTTATCTAAAACGATTTGAGCAATACTTGCCTTTGTAAAATAGTGTTGAACACTACCTACAAGAACTTTTCTAATATTCTTTTTCTTTCTGATTTGAGTAACTGCACTAACCTTTACTGCCTTTATCTCATCAAAAATATTTCTTTCTTTTTGAAATTTTAAAGCTTCTGAACGTCCTTTTTTAAATACTAAATTCCCTTTTTGGACACCTTGACGCAGTCTTTTTTGTTCCTCTAGTGGCAGTTGTATTGTTTCTAAACAATCATTAGAACAACAACCATGCATTGTTTCAGCACAATTATCACATTGAATGAACAATAAATGACAAGCTTCATTCGCACAATTCACGTGAGTATCACAAGGTGAACCACATTGGTGACAATTAGCAATAACGTCATCTGTAATTCTTTCACCTAAGCGATGATCAAATACAAAGTTCTTACCAATAAATTTACTCTCCAATCCATCTTCTTTAATTTGACGAGTATATTCGATAATTCCTCCCTCTAGTTGGTAAACATTTTTAAAACCATGGTGCTTAAAATAAGCAGATGCTTTCTCACAACGAATTCCTCCAGTACAATACATCAAAAGATTTTTCTCTTCTTTAATACCTTCTAATTGTTCCTTAATAATAGGTAAAGACTCACGGAAAGTGTCTACATCGGGAGTAATAGCTCCTACGAAGTGCCCTACTTCACTCTCATAGTGATTTCTAAAATCAACTACTACTGTATTGGGATCTTCTAATAATTTATTAAACTCCTTTGCTCTTAAATGAATACCTTTATTAGTAACATCAAACGTATCATCATTTAATCCATCAGCTACAATCTTCTTTCTAACTTTTACCGTTAACTTTAAAAAAGAAAGATCATCTTGCTCCACAGCTACATTTAGACGTATTCCTTTCATAAAGTCATACTTTTCTAAAGTATCTCTGAATGCTTCAAAATTGGAAGCAGGTACAGACATTTGTGCGTTAATTCCTTCATGAGCTACATAGGTACGGCCTAAAGCATCTAGTTGGTTCCAAGCCAAAAATAAGTCATCTCTAAATTGCTGTGGGTCTTGAATTTTTGCGTACGCATAAAAAGAAAGTGTAAGACGCTTCTCTCCTGTTTGTTCAATTAAAAGAGCTCTTTCTTCTGCGCTTAGGGTGTTATACAGTTGCATGCTATAAACATTTAAATCATTAATATGGTAAAATTCTAATATGGAAGAATTTCAAGGTGCAAAGATATAGTTTTTCTACTAAAATTAACTGATATATATCATTTAAAAAATCTAAAAGAAGTCATTAAAAATGAAATTAATTTTCGCTTCCAAACCATCTAAAGTGCAAATATTAAACATTATAAGGTACTAAAACAGAACAAAAAATTAACCTCAACATTCTATCAAAACCATAATAAACAGACTTTTATATTTCTTTAGCAAAAGTCTTATTAAAATTGCTAAATTTTGTAGCAATTAATCGTTCAAAGATGGAAAGCTGAATAAATTGTATTACTTTTACCTCATTAAGAACCTATTTTTTCAATAAAATGAGTGCAGATAAAGAAGCAAAATTAAAAGCATTACAGTTAACGCTTGACAAATTAGATAAAACTTACGGTAAAGGAACAGTGATGAAACTTGGAGATACCGCAGTAGAAGAAATTGAAGTAATTCCTTCTGGCTCTCTAGGTATTGACTTAGCTTTAGGAGTAGGTGGATATCCAAAAGGAAGAATTATAGAAATCTACGGACCTGAGTCTTCTGGTAAGACTACTTTAACTCTACATGCTATTGCAGAGGCACAGAAAAACGGAGGTATTGCTGCATTTATAGATGCTGAGCATGCTTTTGACCGTTTTTATGCACAAAAATTAGGTGTTGATATCGATAACTTAATCATATCTCAACCAGACAATGGTGAACAAGCATTAGAGATTACAGAAAACTTAATTCGTTCAGGAGCTATTGATTTAGTGGTAGTGGATTCAGTTGCAGCTCTAACACCAAAGAGTGAAATTGAAGGAGAAATGGGTGACTCAAAAATGGGTCTTCATGCTAGATTAATGTCTCAAGCATTAAGAAAATTAACCTCAACAATTAGTAAAACTAACTGTACAGTATTTTTCATTAACCAATTACGTGAAAAAATTGGTGTAATGTTCGGTAACCCTGAAACAACTACAGGTGGAAATGCGTTAAAATTCTACGCTTCTGTTCGTCTAGATATTAGACGTTCTACTCAAATTAAAGACGGTGAAAACATCATTGGTAATAGAACTAAAGTTAAAGTAGTTAAAAACAAAGTTGCACCTCCTTTTAGAACTGCAGAGTTTGATATTATGTACGGAGAAGGTGTTTCTAAAGTTGGAGAGATACTTGATTTAGCTGTTGAGTATGATATCGTTAAAAAAGCAGGATCTTGGTTTAGCTATGGAGATACAAAATTAGGTCAAGGAAGAGATGCTGTGAAGTCTCTAATTAAAGATAATCCAGAATTAATGGAAGAATTAGAAATCAAAATAAAGGAGTTACTTAAAGAAAATGAAAATCTTTAATAGATAATAACTCCATAAAAAAATCCCTGAAAGTTTAATTTCAGGGATTTTTTTATTTTTACATTAAACGGATTTGGAAAGCAATACTTCTTCTTCCCATTTCTGAACAGGCTTTAATATAGTGATATAAGCTTGCTCTTTAATCTTGCTTTTTTTGTCACTACTTGCACTCTGTGTATTTATTGGTTCATGAATTATTACTGGTATCTTACCTGGGTATCCCACCCCCCAAACAAACGGAAAGTGAAATTTTAATTTTCCAAAAGATATAGGAACAATAGGGATTTTATGATTAATGGCTAATCTAAAAGCGCCATCTTTAAATCTATCTAAGATAATAGTACGATCATCAGGTACTCCACCTTCAGGAAAAATACAAATACTCAAACCATTATCAATTCGCTTTTGTGCACTATTATATACTCCTAACCTACTTTTAGAATCTGCTCGATCTACCAAAATACTAGTTTTCTTATAAAAGAATCCAAATACTGGAATAGACGCTAATTCTTGCTTTCCTACAAATACAAAAGGATTGTCTTTAATAACAATGAGCATGATCATTATATCTAACATAGAAGTGTGATTGGCAATAAACATATAGCTTTGCTTCTTGTCCAAAGTGGGTTTTTCTAATACAACATAGCGCATACCAATCCCATAAAAGGTCAAAATAGCCCATAATCTAGCTATTTTATAGAAATATGGGTATTGCTTATCACTCCAAATAACTACTAGTAAAAAAGGACTTAGAAGAAGGATTACAATAACCATCCATAAGTAAAACCAAATTCGCCAAAGAGAATTAAAAAATACCTGTATTACTTTCATCAAAATTAAATTATCTCATGTTAAAGAGTAAATTTAAACATTTCACTTAATTATCGAATAATTATCCTTTTAAAAACACCTCGTTATCTAGTACAAATAAATTATCTTTGTATTTTATCATAATAACTATAAATACAATGGCTAAAATTCTAACCGGAGTACAAAGTACGGGGACTCCACACTTAGGTAATCTTTTAGGGGCAATTCTTCCTGCAGTGGAAATGGCCAATAACAAAGAGAATACTTCTTTTCTTTTTATTGCCAACCTACACTCTGCCACTCAGATTAAAGATGCAAAAACATTACAAGAAAACACCTATAGTGTTGCTGCAACCTGGCTAGCTTGTGGATTAGATATAAACCATGTTACTTTTTATAGACAAAGTGATGTTGCACAAACTACAGAATTGACGTGGTACCTGAGTTGTTTCTTCCCATACCAAAGATTAACTCTTGCTCACTCTTTTAAAGATAAGTCATCCGTGTTACAAGATGTTAATGCTGGATTGTTTTATTATCCTATGTTGATGGCTGCTGACATATTATTATACAATGCAGAATTTGTTCCAGTTGGAAAAGATCAATTACAACATTTAGAAATTACAAGAGATGTTGCTTCACGTTTTAATAACCAAATGGGAGAAACCTTTGTTTTACCAGAGGCTAAAATTTCAGAGCAGGTAATGATTGTACCTGGTACGGATGGTAATAAGATGAGTAAATCTAGAAATAATACTATAAATATATTTCAAAGTGATAAAGCTTTGCGCAAGCAAGTTATGTCCATAGAAACAGATAGTACACCTTTAGAAGAGCCTAAAGATCCTGAAAATTGTAATGTTTTTACAATTTATAAGCTATTAGCTACTCCAGAGCAAATAGAACAAATGAGAGCAAATTACCAAGGAGGTAACTATGGCTACGGTCATGCAAAACAAGCTCTGTATGAACTAATCGTAGAACAGTTTTCTGAAATTAGAACTAAATATGATTACTATATCAATAACTTAGAAGAAGTAGATAGACTTTTATTTGAAGGTGCTAAAAAAGCTTCTGTAGTTGCGAATGAAACCCTTAATAAGGTAAGAGAAAAGCTAGGTTATGGTCCAAGCTTTAGAATGTAATCTATAATTACATCAATATATTTACCCTTGGATTGAAAAATTCAAGGGTTTTTCATTTTACATTTACTAATAACAGCCTACTAAACTAAGATTACTCCCAACCTTACCTAATTTATCTATGTTGTTGTTTACTCCAACCAAGGCTATAAAACCTTTATTTTTATAAAATTCACATTGCGTATTACATTTACAATTTGTATTTTAGTTTTGATTTGCATTCATAATTAAATAATAATGAGCAGTATAGATCAAACATTTGTAAAGTGAGATGATTTAGCGTAATTTTGTAACTATGAAGATTGAAAAATACATATCGGCCTTAATGTTTCGTTATCAATGTGTGATTGTGCCAAGCTTTGGAGCATTTTTAAGTGAAAATCACTCCGCATATTATGATGAAAAAGCCAATGCTTTTTATCCTCCACATAAAAGATTGTCTTTCAATATCAATCTCATCTACAATGATGGGCTTTTAGCTCAGCACGTTGCTGCAATGGAGAACATTTCTTATAATGATGCTTTAGTAGCCATTAAAAAGCAAGTGCAAGTATGGAAAGATTCTTTAGAAAAAACTAATAAAGTTTTTCTACCGCAGATAGGTGAATTTCACAAAATGGAAGAAAATAATATTGTTTTCTATCCTTGTGGAAGCAGTACCTTTATTAAAACCTCATTTGGTCTTAGTGCTGTAGAAGCTCCTATCCTAGTTAGAGATACTCCTATTATTACCACTGTTAAAAGTACTAACTCCAAAAGAGCTCTTATCCGATTTATACCTTATGCAGCTAGCGTAGCAATTTTGATAGGTGTAAGTAGTTTTATTATTCCCAACGCAGTTGATTCTTACAAAGAACATCAACTATTAAGGGTTCAGAAAAGTGTACAAAACCAATTAGAGACCAAAATACAGCAAGCAACTTTTTTTATTGAACCAAATCTAAATACAATTTCGATTCCTGTTATAGAAAAGAAAGATAAAACGATTCCAACGCCATATTATATAGTTGCAAGCGCATTTAGAAACCTCGATGGAGCTAAATCAGAAGCTGAAAAGTTAAAAAAGAGTGGATACACAGATGCCATTGTCTTAGATAAAAATAAATTCGGTATGTTTCCTGTTTCTTATGGAGGCTACGAAAATAAAGACATTGCGCAGAAAGAATTAAGAAAAATTCATCGCAACCTCAATAAAGATGCTTGGATTTTACTACAATAAAAGTTAAACATTAGTCCCTTAACCAAAAGTTAAGGGATTTTTTATTTAATGTCTTTATATTTGTAAAAAAAAAGATGGAAGCTAAATTAGTATCTGAATCGGCAACCCTAATGACCGACTTAGTTTTACCAGGTGAAACTAATCCTTTAAATAACATGTTTGGTGGTGAATTATTAGCGCGCATGGATCGCGCAGCTGGTATTGCAGCTAGACGTCATTCTCGTCGAGTATGTGTAACAGCTTCTGTAAATCACGTTGCATTTAATCGCCCAATTCCTTTAGGAAGCGTTGTTAGTGTGGAAGCAAAAATATCTCGTGCATTCAAAACTTCTATGGAAGTTTATTTAGACGTTTGGATTGAGGATAGAGAGTCAGGTAATAAAATCAAAGCTAATGAAGCAATTTATACATTCGTAGCTGTAGATGATACAGGACACCCTGTTGTAGTTCCTGAAATTATTCCAGAGTCTAAATTAGAAAAAGAAAGATTCTTAGGAGCATTAAGACGCAAGCAATTAAGTTTAGTGATTGCCGGTAAAATGCTACCTTCTGAAGCAACTGAATTAAAAGCATTATTTAACGAACAATAATATTAAAATGAAGAAAGTCTTATATCTTGTAATAGCCTCATTATTTCTTTTACAATCTAGCCAAGTTTTTGCTTGGGGTACAACAGGTCACCGTGTAATTGCTGAAATTGCAGAAAGAAATTTAAGTAAAAAAGCAAAAAAACAATTAAAGGAAATCATTGGCAACCAACAACTTGCATATTGGTCAAACTGGCCTGATTTTGTAAAATCAGATCCTAGTTTTAAATTTGCAGATAGCTGGCATTATGTCAATATGCCAAGCGGATTGGACAGAGCAGCATTCGACCAAAAGCTACAAGAATCTACAGATGCAAATGCTTATAAAAGATCTTTAGTTTTAATTGAAGAATTAAAAGACAAAACCCTTACAAAAGAGCAAAAGCAAGAAAAGCTTTATTTCTTAATTCATATTATAGGTGACTTACACCAACCAATGCACGTTGGAAGACCAGAGGATCTTGGTGGAAATAAAATAAAAGTAGAGTGGTTTAGAAAACCTACAAATCTGCATAGCTTATGGGATGCAGCACTCGTAGACTTTGATAAATACAGCTACACAGAATATGCTACTGTTTTAGATGTACATGGGAAGAAATACAATAAAGAAATTGCAAAAGGAGAATTAGACGATTGGATTTATGAATCTTACACTATGGCAGAGCAATTATATAATAGTGTTGATTTAGATAATACTAGTTCTTTAAGTTTTGGTTATCATTATGATTATAAAGATACTGTAGAAGATTCTTTACTAAAAGGAGGAATAAGATTATCTGAAATCTTAAATGATATTTTTAAATAGTATTCAATAGAATATACCTTAAACGAAGGGGCTATCTCATAAAGGTTACCTAGCTGTCATTCAGGAGTAAATTATTAGGTATAATTTATATTTCAGATTAAATAATTAAATTATACTAAGTAAAGCACGATATTTATTAAGTAAAAAAGGGGCTGTCTTCAATTGTGAGACAACCCCTTCGTTTTATATATCTTATACTATTCTTTTATTATCTAGAATATCCACTCGAAGAAGAAGAGCTACTACTTGAGCTACTTGAACGATTATAGCTACTATTAGAGCTACTTGAACGATTATAACTACTATTTGAGCTACTTGGGCGGCTATAACTACTATTTGAGCTACTTGGGCGGCTATAACTACTATTAGAGCTACTTGGGCGGCTATAACTACTATTTGAGCTACTTGGACGGCTATAGCTACTATTAGAGCTACTTGGACGGTTGTAACTACTATTAGAGTTACTTGGACGGTTGTAACTACTATTTGAGCTGCTTGGGCGGTTATAACTACTATTAGAGCTACTTGGGCGGTTGTAACTACTATTTGAGCTGCTTGGGCGGTTGTAACTACTATTTGAGCTACTTGGACGGCTATAACTACTATTTGAGCTACTTGGGCGACTTACATCATTTGTGTTTTTTCTTGGCATATAAGTTCCACTCGAACTACTCGCATTAGTATATTTATTACTTGAAGGGCGGTTATAACTACTATTGGAAAAACTAGAATTAGGAGAACCTCGGTCGTAAGTAATTCCATTGGAAAACTTACCATTATTTCTATCATATCTATTTACGTAATTATAATCTTTGTACCTGTTTCTAAAATCTCTATTAGGATATAAACGCTCATAATAATCATGACGATTCCTATAATATAGGCGTTGCGCTCTTGAACTATATCTATATGGGTGATAGAAATAATTATTATTAAAATTTATTTGGTTGTGTATATGCCCTATATAAATATTTGTAGCAAAGGGATTATAACTATAAAAATAGCTTGGATAATATCCCCAATACCAAGAAGATGAATATGGAACATAAGAGTTAGACCACCACAAAGAAAACATAGGAGGAGTACTTACATAAACAGGTTCATAAATATAATTTGGCCCATATAAAAAGGAATTTCCTACCACTTGAATATTTATCTCTCCTCTTTTCTTTGTCTTTTCAACTTCAATAGTAGCTACATCCTGATACATATCTGCACCAAGAACGGCTTGTACAACAACTAAGTGAGTATTGGAGTCTACTAACTCAACAACACGCAAATAATCTACATAACCATCATCGTTTAAGTCTAAATTAGAAATCCGTGCATTTGGGTCATTTAAACGAAATTCAAAATCCTCCAAACTTTTAGAATCACCAAAAATAGATGCTACAGCTTGTAAGTCTAAGTTATCACTTACATCAAAACTATTTGCAGTCACTGTTGTATTCTGAGCAATCCCCGGAAGGAGTCCCAAAAACAAAAACAACCATACTATATATTTCTTCATTTTTATTCTTTTTAATTACACCTATAACACTAGCAATAAACATACCACAATATCAGCAAGTTAAGTAAAAACTATTCAAAATATTATAAACAATTCTTAAATAATCTTGGTCATCTATTAAAAAAGCTTAAAAAGCCATAATTAAATAGTATTTTCATAACTTAGATAAAAAGTCTGACTTTTTTACTAATTTTGTAATATATACATAGTTCTATGATTGAAAGAGAAGAAACGAATTTTGAACGTTCCATTATAGTTGGAATCATTACACAAGACCAAGACGAATCAAAACTAAAGGAGTACTTAGATGAGTTGGAGTTTCTAACTTATACAGCTGGAGGTCAAGTTTTCAAAAGGTTTTCACAAAAAATGGATAAACCTAATCCAAAAACTTTTGTAGGGACTGGAAAGATTGAAGAAATCCATAATTATATAGTAGAAAATAATATTCATACTGTAATTTTTGATGATGAGCTTACTCCTGCACAACAGAAAAACATATCGAAAATTCTAGACTGCAAAGTACTGGATAGAACCAATCTTATTTTAGATATTTTTGCTCAAAGAGCACAAACTTCATATGCTCGTACTCAAGTAGAACTAGCCCAATTCCAATACTTACTTCCGAGATTATCCGGAATGTGGACGCACTTAGAGCGCCAACGAGGAGGTATTGGAATGAGAGGTCCTGGGGAAACAGAAATTGAAACAGATAGAAGGATAGTTAGAGATAGAATTACTTTGTTGAGAGAAAAACTAAAAGTAATCGACAAGCAGATGGCTTCTCAAAGAGGAAACAGAGGTTCTATGATTAGAGTAGCCCTAGTAGGTTATACCAACGTAGGAAAATCGACTTTAATGAATGCTTTAGGTAAAAGTGAAGTGTTTGTAGAGAATAAACTTTTTGCCACTTTAGACACCACCGTACGAAAAATAGTAATTGGTAATCTACCTTTCCTATTATCGGACACAGTTGGATTTATTCGTAAATTACCTACTCAACTAGTAGAATCTTTTAAAAGTACACTAGACGAAGTTAGAGAAGCAGATTTACTAATACATGTAGTTGATATCTCTCACCATGATTTTGAAAATCATATTGAGTCAGTAAACCAGATCTTAAAAGATATTCAAAGTTTGGACAAGCCAACTTTAATGGTCTTTAATAAAATTGATGCTTACCAAGCAGAACATATAGAAGAAGATGATCTTGTAACAGAGAGAACAAATAGACATAATTCTATTGAAGATTGGAAAAAAACGTGGATGAATAAACTAGGTCCAAATAATACTGTATTTATCTCTGCTACGGAAAAGGAAAATTTCGAGGAATTTAAAAGAAAAGTATATGAAACAGTAAGAGAACTTCATATTACCAGATTCCCATATAACAATTTCCTTTATCCAGATTATGACCATCTACTAGAACCAGAAGAGGAATCAGAGGAAGAATAAATAGTTAAGCTACCTTCTTTAGATCGTACTAAAAGAACAAATAGCTTAAAAACAGATCAAAAATATAGATAGATAGTTGATGTGTAGTTATGAAATTACCGTAAAAATGAAATATAATCATAACTAATACTACATCAATTACTTATTAACTATTTTGATCTCCTAATGAATTTTTTAATTAAAAATTAAGCATAAAATTCCCTTCTTAAAGAGGGAAAAAGAAATAAAAATCATTTTTTTAAAGGGTTGTACTAAAAAATTTATTACTTTTACCCACATCATAAAAAGATTATATGTATCAATCATTAAACAATAATAACTCTAATAATAATAATAATTTGAATTGTGTATTCGATTCGAAGGAGCTTTATATTGTTTATGATTTAAGTTAATTATATATTATTTCATTATCCGTTTAAAAGCTCCTCAATATGAGGAGCTTTTTTTGTTTACAACAAACACAACAAAAATTTAAAATACAATTAATTACCATGAGTAAAAAAGAAGTCTTAAAAACAGAAAAATCAATTTCATTAGTAAAACAAAGCTTTTCAGCAAAGTTATGTGATGCTTTGAACCTATACCCTATTTCATCTCCAATGATTGTAAGAGAAGGTACAGGTATTAATGACGATTTAAGTGGCTTAGAACGAGCAGTATCTTTTCCAGTTAAGTTTTTAGATGATAATAGAGCTGTTGTTGTACATTCCCTAGCCAAGTGGAAGCGCATCAGACTTCAAGAGTTAAATTTAGATGCTCATGAGGGTATTTTAACTGATATGAAAGCATTAAGACCTGATGAAGAAACAAGTCCAATACACTCCATTTACGTAGATCAATGGGATTGGGAACTAAAAATTAATTCATCAGATAGAAACCTTTCTTATCTTCATGATGTTGTAAGTCGTATATATGACTCTTTGCTTTTTACAGAACAACGCGTATTTGAAGAATTCCAAATTGAACCAGTCTTACCAAAGAAACTTACTTTCATTCAAGCAGAAGAGGTTCTTAAGATGTTCCCAGATTTAAGTCCTAAAGATAGAGAACATGCAGTTGCTAAAAAATTTGGGGCTGTATTTATCATTGGAATTGGAAATAAACTATCAGATGGACAACCACATGATAAACGCTCTGCAGATTATGATGACTGGACAACTCCAACAGAAAATGGCTATGTAGGTTTAAACGGAGACTTATTGGTTTGGGATCATGTTCATGGAAAGTCATTAGAACTATCTTCAATGGGAATACGAGTAGACAAAAAAGCTTTATTACACCAATTAGAATTAGGAGGATTACAAGAACGTGCTGGCCTTTTTTATCATAATCTATTATTAGAAGACAAATTGCCATTATCAATTGGTGGAGGATTAGGACAATCTAGAATTTGCATGTTCTTATTAAAGAAACAACATATTGGAGAAGTACAAGCAAGTATTTGGCCAGAACATATTAAAGAAGAAGCGAAAGCAAATGGCATTCATCTATTATAGATAATAAAAAAAGGGTTCTAAATTGAGGACACTGAAAAAGTCCCTTTTTAAAATGGAGACTTAAAACAAAGAGGTGAACTATTAAAAGTGATTACTTTTAATGGTTTACCTCTTTCTGTTTATATTTACCTGTTTTTAAATATTACCGGGTTATCT